>JBKJSZ010000411.1:0-7578 GCA_046593675.1 Ferruginibacter sp. | reverse complement strand
CAATCACCAAAGCAACCACATGCTCTTATTTTACCACTGAATAAAACATAGCTGGTAAGGAAAGTGAATAAAATCATCAGTAATAACAATATCCATGTAATGATTTTTTTTTTCCAGCCAAGTAACAATCCCACACCCACTATAATTTCCAGTGTAATCATAATAATGGAAAATGTAAGTGAATGATCGTATAATTTATTCATCATGGAGGGCATCCAACCCGATTGTGCAAATGATTCAAAAAATTCCTGCATTTTATAGGCAAGTCCTCGTGGATCAATGGCCTTCACCAATCCTGAAAAAATAAATAATACTCCTGTAAAAATCCGTGCTATTGTTACTGCAGTTCTCATAGTATAAAATTATTGTTTGCCTTCACCAATCAGGATGAGAGCGAAAATTGCATAATTAATAATATCGTAAAAGTTTGCATCAATGCCTTCACTGGCAATTGTGATTCCATTGTTAGAATTGATCTGGCGGATTCGCAAAATTTTTGCGAGAATTAGATCTACAAAACTCTCCTGGCTCATCTCTCTCCATGCTTCACCATAATCATGATTTTTATCCATCATCAGAGACATTGCGTTTGCAGCAATCTTATCATATTTTTCACTTACTTCTTCAACAGAAAGTTGTTCAACTTCATCATTAGAAATGGAGAGTTGAATTAACCCAATAATTCCATAATTTAAAATTCCGGAAAATTCACTGCTGATATCGTCTGCAATTTTTTGTTCTTTTTTTTCCTGAACAGTGCGGATGCGTTTTGCTTTTATATAAATCTGATCTGCAATTGAAATAATTCTGTACACCCTCCAGGATGTTCCATAATCATTGGTTTTTTTCAAAAATACGTTCCTGCTATTTTCAACTACTTTTGAATATTGTTCTAATGTGTTCATCCGTTATTCAGTTGATTTTGGTATTTCATTTCAAAAATACAATTAGTATCTATGTTATTGAACTGTAAAGGCAAATTAACGCAATTTGATTCTCCATTGGTTATGGGCATTCTAAATATTACGGATAATTCATTTTACAAAGGATTTTTGCATGAATCAGATTTAGAGATTGTGACCAGGGCCTTTAACATGCTGAATGAAGGCGCCGATATTATTGACATTGGAGGGCAAAGTACAAAACCCGGGAGCCAGCCAATTAGTGCTGTTGAAGAAATGAACCGTGTTTTACCGGTAATAGATTCCCTTATCAAAAAATTCCCTGATGCTGTTCTTTCAATCGATACTTTTTATGCTGAAGTTGCCAGAGCAGCAGTAGATCATGGCGTTTCTATCATAAATGATGTAAGTGCAGGGGAAATGGATAATAAGATGATTGAAACAGTAGCTTCACTAAAAACACCTTACATCTGTATGCACATGAAAGGTATTCCTGCGACTATGCAATGCAATCCGGAATACCACGACTTGCTTTCCGATCTATGTGATTTTTTTACTGAAAAGATAAAAGAATGTGAGAATGCCGGGATAAAAGATATCATCATAGATCCGGGTTTTGGTTTTGGTAAAACTATTGCCGATAATTTTACAATTCTTAAAAATCTGCAGATTTTTTCCGTTTTCCAAAAACCTCTATTGGCTGGATTATCCAGAAAAAGTACCATTTATAAATCGTTACACATTACTGCCGAAGATGCCTTGAACGGAACAACAGTATTAAATACAATCGCATTAATGAATGGTGCCTCTATCATAAGAGTGCATGATGTAAAAGAAGCAAAAGAAGTTGTAACGTTGATGAAGGCATACAAAAAAGCCGCTCACTAATGCAAGCGGCTTTTACTTATAATCATAAAATTATTTGGGCTGTTGAGCAGGATATTTTTTTTGCATTTCTTCCATCTGAGCCTGCATTTTTTTCATTAATTCAGCCTGAGCAGTTGCAGCCTGCTTTTTATCAAGAATATCAGCAATTTCAATATCGAAAATAAGAATTGAATTTGGCAATATTTTTTCACCGGCACCTTGTTCGCCATAGGCTAACGTGGAAGGAATATACATTTTTGCTTTTGCCCCTTTGTTCAGCAATTTCAAACCATCTTTCCACCCATTAATTACATTACTGCCCAATGAAGGATCGCTGGTCATATTCACTAAAAACGGATCCATGTGATGGAATGATGTATCCACATTACTGTCGAAAGTTACACCAGCTAAAGTTTTTCCTGTATAAAATACTTTCGCAACCACACTGGTATCGATATTATTTCCGGTTCCCGGAGTTATTATCTGAACATAGGTACCTTCAGATCCTTTAACAGCGTTGATATTATTTTTCTTCAGATAATTCTGAATTTCTGCATCATCTTTTACAAATTGCAACTTCTGATGTTCAACAGATTTAGATTCTGCTACAGCCATGGCAGCAGCACGTGCCTTATCCGCATCCGCTTTTGTTTTATAAATATTTTTAATTTTAATAGCTGTCAGCAGATAATCACCTTTTTTAAATATCGCTGGCATCTGCTCTATATTTTTTTTGAAAGCAGAATCAGTTAAAATACGAATGACTAAACTGTCACCTGAATGCACTTGTGATAAGATTTTGAAATAAGCCGGAGGCATACTTGCAGAATCCAATGCTTCAAAATAAGGTTGTGTTTTTCTTGTATCCTGTAATATTGAATCTTTTCCACCGCGACTACGGAATTGTGTTACTTCCAGTTCCATAAATTCGCCCCGATTGATCTTGTTTCCTTTTTCATCAGAAATGATTTTGTATTCAAGACCTTCTTCCCCTTTTTTAAATTCCTGCTGCTGCGAACAAGAAAATAAGGTAGCAGTTGCCATTACGAATAACCACGATTTTTTTTGCATGTTTTATTTATTTGAATTGATATGTACTTAGTTGATCTTCGTTTTCTTTAACTGCTTTTTTGAATGCCTGGTTTACCGATTCCAACGGCTCCCGGCTTTGTCCTCCTGCTGCATTTCTATGACCGCCACCATTAAAATAAGTGCGTGCAAATATATTTACATCAAAATCACCTTTACTTCTGAAGGAACATTTACGCTCTTCTCCCCGGTCAATGATAATGGCAGCAAGTTTAATTCCCTGGATACTTAGAGGAAAGTTTACAAGTCCTTCCGTATCTCCGGTTTTAATATCATACTTAACCAAATCTGTTTGTGGGATAGTAATGAGTGCGGTATTGTATTCGTATAAAACTTCCATACGGTTCATCAGCACATTGCCAATGAAACGAAACCGGTTTTCAGAAAAATTATCAAACAAAGATTCGTGAACTTTACTGTGTTCCATTCCTGTCTCTTTTAAATGCGCCACCATTTTGTGAACGCTAGCAGATGTAGAAGGAAAACGAAACGAACCGGTATCTGTCATAACACCGGCATATAAACATTCAGCAGTTAAAATGCTTAAGTTGTCTTTCTGCTCACTCTCCATAATAAAATCATACACCATTTCTGCAGTGGAACTCTTCTGTGTATTGCTTTCACCAAAAGCAAACATTTCTTCCTGTGGTTGTTGATGATGGTCTATTAAAATTTTTTGTGCTTTGGCATTTGAGAGCACCTCTTCCATTTTTTTTGTACGAGATAAAATATTGAAATCCAGGCAAAATATTAATTCCGCCTGCTCTATAATCTCATTACATTTTTCTGTTTCTCTCTCATAATCCAAAACGCTTTTACAGTCTGGCATCCAGCTTAAAAAACCAGCCCAGTTTGTTGGTGATATTACTGTGACTTGGTGCTGGTCTTTCAGAAAGTGAAACAAGCCTAAAGAAGAACCCATGGCATCTCCATCAGGCTTCTGGTGCATGGTAATTACAATCTTTTTTGGTGTACGCAGCGATGGGAATAAACCGTGTAAAGGAAGCATAAAGGGCGCAAAAGTAGCTACTATTTACTAATTCTCAAATAAATGCACTTTCGTAGTTATATTTGCGCCCAAAATTAGAAGTATGAGCAATAGAACATTCACGATGATCAAACCTGACGCCACTATTAAAGGAAATACAGGTGCCATTCTGGCTAAGATCAATGAAGCTGGATTTAGAATCGCTGCTATGAAAATGATTCATTTGAGTCAGGAAAAAGCAGGACAATTTTACGAGGTTCATAAAGAACGCCCTTTTTACGGAGAATTAGTAGAATTCATGAGCAGCGGCCCAATCACCGCAGCCATTCTGGAAAAAAATAATGCTGTGGAAGATTTCAGAAAGCTCATCGGAGCTACTAACCCGGCTCAGGCGGAAGATGGAACGATCCGTAAAATGTTTGCTGCTTCCATAGGAGAAAATGCTATTCATGGCAGTGACAGTGATGAAAATGCACGTATTGAAGGCGAATTCTTTTTCAGCAAACTGGAACAATTCTAATGTATAAATGATTTGATAAACGTCCCGAAATAATCGGGACGTTTTATTTTATGCCGGAATTCAACAGTCCTTCCGGCACTTTCAGTTCACCGGTTTCTGTATTGATCAAACCATTTTTTTCGTCCTCTATATTTGTTGCCTGTGTATATACATCTCCAGCAATTTTTCTTTTTCTGAGTTCTTCTTTATACTGTTTAATTTTTTCTGCCCGATCGTCTGCATCATGCGGGCCGCCATAATCTATAAAGCCGAAACCGCCCCACTCACTGATGATTACAGGAATTTGCTGTCTATAAAAGAAAGGATCGCCGATCACCAGAGGAAAAGCAGCCACACCAACGTTTTCGCCTTGTAGCAATCTGTCTAAAGATTCCCGCCATTTATTAATATCTGGCGTGTACAAATGCACTGTCAGTAAATCTGATTTCAATCTTCCTTCGGAGGAAATATGTTGCCATCCGTCATTGTCCACCACTAAAAACTGAGGATGCGCAATTTGCATATAATGATACATATCTATAATATATTGACGGGTTTCTGCATTGGTAGCAATATCCTGTGCACCCCAGTCTTCATTATATAAACTCCAGATGACAACGGAAGGATGTGTGCCGATCAATGATAACATCCGGAACAATTCTTCTTTGTGATTTTCCCGGCTTTTTGTATTGGAACGATGTGGGCTCGGAATTTCCACCCAAAGTAATAAACCTAATTTGTCGGCAAGTATATAAATGCGTGGATCAACTCCGGCAATATGTATACGAACGAGATTACAACCGAGTTTTTTCATAGCATACATATGTTTTCTAATCTCTTCATACGTAGCTTCACCTGGCTGGTATAAAATCCCATCAAGATAAATGGGTTTATTATTCAGGTAAACACAGCATCCTCTTGATTCAATTTTTCTTAAACCAAAATGTGTTTCAATTTCCGCGGTGAAACCATCTGCATCTATCAGTTGTGCCTTTAATAAATAAAGATTGGGTTCCTGTACGCACCAATGTTTTGCGTCAGGTATCGCTAATACAAGGCGTTGAATTTTTTGTCCCGCTTCAAGACTTATAGGATAATCAGAAGTTGCCATCAGATCTTTCCCTTTTTTATCATAAACATTTAAACGTATGGTATAAGATCCGGGATCATGAATTCTAATGGTGAGATTGAATCTGACCAGGTTATCTTCCACAATACTTACTACGCCAATACGCGACCGTAACCTGTTTCTTTCTACCGTTTCCAGCCATATATCCCGAACCGCACCGGTATAGGTTTGGTACCATATTCCGCCACGTTTATAAATGTGTGATTCCTGCTTACCTCTTGTTATATCTGCATCCATTGTATCGGCAATGCGAACCGTTAAACGGTTTACAGGGCGCAACAACAATTCATCCAGTTCATAAGAAAATGAGGTGTATTCACCAATATGTATCAATTCGCCTTCGATAGTTTTTAAGGGAATTCCGTTAAGCCAGACCTGTGTTTCATAACCACAAGCCCCAAAAGAAAGTTGAAGAATATCTGCAGGCTGTCCGGCAGTTTTTATTATTTCCGGCAATTCGAAATCTCGTTCATACCAGGCCACTACTTTATCATTCCAGGTATTTATTTTATTTCCGCGGGCTGCAGACAAATGTTGTTCGATGGAGCCCGGCCAGTTGGCAATATCATCATAATGATGTTCGAGATGCCATCCATCCTTTAATCCTATGTCGTTTGCATCCAGAGAAAAACGCCACTCACCATTTAAAATCAAGTAAGTATTCGGCCGCAATACTGCCCTTGGTAAAGGATTAATAAACTCCTCAGTTAATTCACTTTCCTGCAATGTTTTAGAAAGCCCATAATTAGGATGATCTGCCATGAATTTTTATGTTTATTGTAGAACTACCAATTTGAAGCCATTCATTTGTTGACATGGAAATTGAACCGATCTGTGCAAACTGTATTATCTTGTGAAGAGCTATGGAAGTGACTATGACGATTGTGCGTTATCCGAAAATTTTTGTACCATTTGCCTTTCTATCGATGGCAATTTTTCGTTTGCCTTTATGGTTAAACAAAAAAATAAGTTTTTATAAATTGATGGGCTGTGGAAAAAACGGAACATTTGATAAAATACCTGATCTTCAGCAATGGTCCATCCTAGCCGCACATGTAGGTTCCTGTGAACAAAATTTTTATGGAAATTTCATAACAAAATGGTTTAAAATATTTCGTTGTGAAGTTTTCACTATTTATCTTGAGCCAAAAGAAGGTCATGGAAAATGGGATGGCAAAGAACCTTTTGGAATATTAAATACATACCGTTTAGAAAATGAACAAGTGGCCACTTTAACCAGGGCAACCATTCGAATTAATAAATTAAAATATTTCTGGAATAATGTAGCACCTGTTGCAGCAAAAATGAATAAAGCAGAAGGTTTTTTATTTTCTGCAGGAGTTGGTGAATTTCCGTGGATAAAGCAAGCAACTTTTAGTGTTTGGCAATCAAAGGAACACATGATACAGTTTGCATACAAAATGAAAGAACATTCAGAAGTTATAAAACGTACGCGTGAACAAAAATGGTACAGTGAAGAAATGTTTGTGCGGTTTTCTATAATTAAAAGTGAAGGAACACTTAGAGGTGTAAATCCTCTGAAAAATTAAAAAAGAAATATGAAAAATATTAAGATCATAGAAGTTCCATCGGAATTAGGTGCAGGAACAAGAGGTGCAAGTATGGGTGTGGAGGCTATAAAAATTGCGGCGTTGGATTTCATGAGTAATTTTTTTATTCATTTTCCGTGTGAAAAAATTGAGATTTCTAACAACCTATTATATGAACCGATTCAATCACCGTATGCAAAAAGGATTCATGGAATTTTGTCGATGTATGAACGCATCAGCAAAGGTGTTTGTGACAGCATAAAAAATAATTTTTTCCCGGTCATTTTATCTGGTGACCATAGTAATGCAGGTGGAACTATTGCCGGTATTAAAATGGCAAAGCCAAAAAGTAAATTAGGTGTTATCTGGATAGATGCGCATGCAGATCTGCATACGCCTTATACCACTCCAACTGGAAATATGCATGGTATGCCCTTGGCTGCAGCCATTGGAGAAGACAATGCAGAAAGCCAGGTACATGAACTGGATGAAAAAACGGCAAAAATGTGGGATCAGTTGAAAAGCATTGGAAAAATTCCACAAAAAGTTTTACC
>JBKJSZ010000286.1:0-7856 GCA_046593675.1 Ferruginibacter sp. | reverse complement strand
TTTACTTCTTTCCAGAATAAAGGCATGGAGACAGTTGCGCCAGGTTTGGGGCGAACGCTATACACAGAAGCTATAGTTTGACCTTTCCTGTTTTGTAAAAAATCCAGGTAAATTTTATCATTTCCCCGTTTCGATAAACTTCTTTCCAGCGTTGTATAATGTGGAATTTGTTCCTGTACTATCATGCACATCACCTGCGCAAAATTTTTCACCTGCTCATAGGTGTATTTTCTTCCCATGGGAACATATATATGAATTCCGGTTGATCCGGATGTTTTGCAAAAAGAAGGAATTTTTATTTTATCCATTAATTCTTTAAAATGCAAGGCTGCTTCAATAACCTGCTCGAAATTATTATTTTCAGACGGATCCAAATCAATGATGAGATAATCCGGATATTCCGCTTTTGAAATAACGGAATGCCATGGATTCAATTCTATGCAACCTAAATTATTGAGATAGGCCATTGTTTGTGTATTGTTACAAACAATATAATCAACTTGTTTATGTGATGATTCTGAATAAACAGGAAAACTTTTTACCCACGATGGCGCATTTTCACCGGCATCTTTATGATAAAACCCAGATTGATTTATTCCGCCGGGTGTTCGGTTTAATGATTGCGGACGATTTTTTAAATAAGGTAAAATATATTTTGCAACAGACTGATAATAGTCAACCACCATTCCTTTAGTAATGCCTTCATCGGGCCAATATAATTTATCGGGATGGGAAACAGGAACCGTTATTTTTCCAACAGTTATCTTCTTCTCTGCATTTTCTTCAACTGTATTCCTGGGTTCAGCTTTTTTTACAATATTTTTTTTGGGATGTATCTTTTTCATGTTCACATCTTTTACAGATTTATCGTCTCTAAATCGCAGAAAAACAGGGTGACGAAATTTCCCATCTTTCGTTCGCTCTGTAAATTTAATTTCGCAAACATATTCAGGATGTACCCATGTAACGTGTGGTATTTTAACAAGGTCATTAAAGGGAGATGTATTAGTTTTTAGAGGTTGCAGCATTTTGAATATGGCAGAAAGTTTCGCTTCATCAAATCCGGTTCCGGCATTACCAACGTACGTAAACTCGCTCCCGTTTTTCATTGCCAGAACCAAAGATCCAAAATAATTTCTTGAACCCGATGGAGCTGTATAACCAGCAATGATCACCTCTTCGGATTTATGATTTTTAATTTTTAGCCAGTTGGTTGTTCTCTTTCCCGGATAATATAAACTGTTTTTATTTTTTGCCATTATACCTTCGAGGTCTTTATGCATGGCTTCCTTAAAAAAATCTTTTCCATTCCCATTCACATGATCTGAATACCGAACCACTTTATTATTACCTATAATTTTTTTGAGTAATTTTTTTCTTTCAATTAATGGCAGTTGATATTGCGTTATTCCATTTATTTCCAACACATCAAAAGCATAGTAACAAAGAGGAAGATGCCTGTTGGTTTCATAATCCTGCAACTTTTGAAAAACCGGAAAACCATTTTCATTCAATAATACAATTTCACCATCGAGAATTACATTCCGCCCGATTTTTTTGAGCGCCTCTACAATAACAGGAAAAGTATTTAGAAAACTATTTCCATTTCTGGAATACAATTGTATATCATCATTTTTAATTTCAGCAATTGCCCGATATCCATCCCATTTAATTTCATAAATCCATTCGTCATCATCAAAAGAATTTTCAGTTTCTTTTGCTAACATTGGTTGAATAAAATTCGTCAGCTTTTTGTGAACCCGGATGCTTTTTTTTTTAAATTTTCGGACAGCCATTTATTGATAGGTGAATTTTTTGGAGTTTCTTTTTCACTGTCATATTCATCCACAGCATATTTATCTTTATGTTTTATAAGCAACCAGGAATTGTCTTCGGTTTTTAATTTTACCAGGGCAAATTCTCCTTTCAGCTTTTTCCCATTCAGAATTATTTTTAAATTTCCTGATTTTAATCCTGCTTTTAATAATTTTTGGGGATTATCTGTTTCTTCAATATAAGTATAGGTTCCTTTATCCCAAATCTCTACTATCCCGGCGCCATAACCGGAAGGAATGATGCCTTTAAAATCTTTATACTCATACGGATGATCTTCCACCATCATGGCGAGGCGTTTATCCTGGGGATTTAATGAAGGACCTTTTGGAACGGCCCAGCTTTTTAAAACACCATCCATTTCTAAGCGAAAATCATAATGTAAACGAGAGGCTTTGTGACGTTGCACCACAAAAGCTAAAGTTGTTGCAGGTGTACGTTTACCTGTGTTTGGCTCAGGTGATTTAGTAAAATCTCTTTTAGCTTTATATTTTTCTAATCCCATTTAAGAAGCTTTCTTACGTTTTGTTGTGGTGGAAAGGCTGGCTTTTAATTGATCCATCAGATCCGTAGCTTTACTATGTACCACCTTCATGTGTGTGGCTTTAGGTTTTACCCCTTTTGCTTTTGCTTCTATTAATTTTAAAAGCTCATCGTTATAATTATCTTTGAATTTTTCAATATCAAATTTTCCACTTAGTTGTTCAATAAGGTTAATTGCCATTTTCAATTCCGCTGGTTTTACTTCTGCTTTTTTGGGTAATTCTAACGGAGATGTACTTTTTATTTCATGGTGAAAACGAATCTTATTTAAAATGATCACATCATCTTGTCCACGTAAAATAGCGAGCGCTTCTTTATTACGCAATACAAAAGTGGAAACTCCCACCTTGTTAGTTTTCAATAATGCTTCCCGCAACAAAGCATAAGGCCTGATTCCCGATTTATCCGGCGCTAGATAATAAGGTGTATCGTAATAAGCAGAATTGATTTCTCCGGCATCTACAAATTCTGAAATTTCAATGAGTTTTGATTTTACTGAATTGGCTTTTTCAAAATCTTTATCATCCAGTATAACATATTTATTATTGTCCAATTTATACCCTTTCACAATATTCTCCCACTTCACTTCTTTGCCAGTGTTTTCATTTACACGTTTAAATTTTATATTAGACTGATCTATTTTATCAAGCATATCAAGATCGAGGCTACGGCTTTCGGTAGCACTGTATAATTTCACAGGGATGTTAACCAACCCAAACCCGATTGCGCCTGTCCATAACGGTTTCATAAAAATATTTTATATTCTAAAGCTTTATTGCTTTTCTAAAATTGACATGATCATTTTTTCTTCAGAAGTGAGTGATGCTTTGTTATCATCTTTTTCAATATTATCCAGTTCAACAAAATATTTTTCCATCTGCCTGTTTTCGTAAAGAGATAACATCAGCGGATGCACATAATATTTTTTACAAACAGTTCTGGTATTACCTAATTGTTCCGCTACTTTATCAAGCGCCTGTACTATATTATCTTTCAATGCTTTTTGGGTATCTCCGAGCCCAATCTCTTTAAAGGCTAAGAATACATTTACTGTGCCAGCCCAGGTACGAAAATCTTTTGCCGTAAAATCAACTCCACTTACCTCTCTAATATAATCATTTACCATTCCTGAATCTATAGCATGCCTGTCGCCCTGCTCATCTATATACTGAAATAATTCTTTCCCGGGGATATCTTTAGATTGTTGAACTATTTTAGCTAATTTTTTATTTTTCAAACTGATGTTGTGCAGAATTCCTTTTTTTCCTTTGAAACTAAATGACACATTACTTCCTTCTATCGACACATGTTTATCTTTCAATGTGGTTAATCCGAACGAACCATATAATTTCTCATACACATTATTGCCTACACGGATATTTGTTCTTTCCATCAGGCTGACGATGGTGGCTAAGATTTTTTTTAATGGCAATCCGGGTAATGACAGGTCTTTCTCAAGTTGCAAACGAATGTCAGGCAGTGCTTTGCCAAAATCGATCATACGATAAAATTTGGTGTGATTTCGCAATGCATTCCAATGAGGATGATAACGATATTGTTTTCTATTCTTCGCATCATTTCCGGTTGCCTGCAGATGGCCGTTATGCAAAGCACATATCCACACATTTTCCCAGGCAGGAGGAATAACCAGGCTTTTAATTCTTAACAACTCCTCTTCATTATCCAAAAGTTTTTCATTTTTAAAATATTCATGCTTATTTCCCGACTTTTTTCTGATAATGCCCGGAATATTGTCTGTCACATAAACAAGGTTAATTACTTCTGCTGTTTTTACAGGGTCGCGTAAAATATTTTTGATCTTCCTTTTTGGGATCTGATCAATGATGTCCGGCGTACTTATTTTTTTATCCATTTAATATCCCCTCCATTGGTATGTAAATATTTTTCATTTGCTCTATGACTTCTGCATAGTTTTTCTGTATAGATCATCTTAGAAAGTTTTATGCCCAATGTATTGGTGGAAGTTTAGTGGTACAATACGCACATTAGTTTTATAATTCTTCTCAGCGTGAGGAATACTCTCTACAGGAAATGTGTAAAACATGCTTAATTACTTAATAATACACTTGGTACATCGTTTGAAATTTCAAACATGCACATCATTAAATTCGATTTATGAAATATCAAACACCAGATGATAATTTAAATTTTATTAAAGAGAAAATATGCGAAATAAAAATTGCTATTTTTAAATCTGAAATAAACTCTGAATTACAATTACCGAATAATATTATTCAGGTTTTAAAAATTGATGAAGATGGAACTGTTTGGTTTTTCACCTCATGTTCAGGAGATCATAAAAAAACCATTGACCGAAATTTCTATGTGTACCTTGATTTTCACAGGAAAGGTGTTGACGGAAGATTACAAATTAGCGGTCACGCAAATGTGGTTGAAGATAATGAAGAGGATTTTCTGAATATGAGCAATTATTCAAAAAGCACAGCTAGTCGGCTCGTACTTTTGAAAATGAACATACTGCAGGCTGAATATTTTGATGCCAGACCATCGCCACAAATATCCATCATGGAAAAAATAAAAACGGCTTTTCATCAATTCTTTTTTGATAATACACATCACAGAGTGTATGATTTCACATAACAACTCCATCATATATCGGAATTGAAGCGTTGACAGGAAATTAATTTGACAAAAATCAATCAAAAGCAAAACGATTAAAACCCTCCTAGCCGAGGGTTTTGTCATATCCAGAATATGATATGCATGTAATGTAAAAAAAACGCAGGCAATCCACATTACCTGCGTTTAAAAGAATAACCAAAACCAAAAACCAAAATGAAAAACCTACTGTCAATAATCAAACAATAGTAAGACTATGAATGATTATTAAAAGTAAATTCCGGTTTTGTTAAATAAAATGAAAGAAATTTTATAGAAATTAGTCTCGCTGAACGTTAGGTTTTGTTATAGCTTTTTGAACATCATCTGCGCAATGACTAATAAACACTTCGGCAATATGGTGCATTTGTGTAAAATCAATTGGCTTTGTGATAAAACCGGCTTTATGTTTTTCAGCAAAAAATTTATCCATCGGATGAGTGGAGGTTGTAAACAAAATTACCGGAGCATTTTGGAAACGATCCATTTGACGAATTTGCTCCAGAGCCTGCTTACCGTTAAGACGAGGCATATTTATATCTAAAATAATCAGGCAGGGATCGGGTTGATGAGGAGGGAATTTTTCTAAGAATTCCACGGCCTGTAACCCATTATTTACACAAATAATATCAACATTATTTGAATGCTTACTGAACACTTCTTTTACCAATTCTAAATCATCTATATCATCATCCGCATATAAAACGGTATGTTTTAGATCAATTTGACTGGTCATGTTAATAGGGTTTAAAGACATTAAATGTAAAATAATTTTTAATTAGTTGTTTTAGATAAGGTTATAAAATCTGTTATTTCATCTATATTGATGGCAGTCAACATATGATCAATAAAATCCGGACTATCCGAGATTGTCAAATTTACTATATTTTCTCTGTATTTATTGTACCGGAGTTGTGTATAAAAACCGTAAACCTGGTAATAGATTATTATGTTTGATGAAAATTTTGACTTTTGCTTTCCAATATACACTCCAACCTCATAAATTTCCTCAATTTGATCATTTCTGCTGAGCAGTTGAAAGGCAGAAATTTGCATGGTAAAATACTTTTGAAGATAAAATTATAAAATAAAAGAGATATTGAAAGCGGGCTGATCAAAAAAACTCATCCAGTTTACGTTATGGGATGAATTTCTACATATTTATCCGATTCTTTCGATTTGATGATGAGACCTTTATCTTCCACAAAATGAAAAATATCTCGTGGAGCTTTAAAGATATCCCGGAATTCTTCGCTTTCTAAATTTTTATTCAGAAAATAAATCGTGTTTAAATTAGCACTGGTAACAATATGTACTTCGCTATACCGCTCCCGGCTATGGCCATTTGTATTATAATTAATTTTTGCCGGAAACGAAATCATTCCATCCGGATGTTTTAGATTGAATGCGGTAATAAATTTGTTAATGGCTTCTATATTTGTCATATCAATATGAATGAAAACACCAGCATTACCTTATGCAGAGATTATTCGTTTCAATTTTGGATTTCCTAATTTACCCACTGATTTTATAATTCATAATAATTACAGTTTCTATTGTCTTATACAACAAACTGCGTATTTTTTACAAGCAATTTATAAATCATCCATTTACCATAACGCTAATTCTGAAATTGTCTTTAGGAATTGAGAAATATACTCACAGCTTTTGGTCACAAAATTTATTTCGCCAGTTGAACGGATCCGATTATTTCCGTTCTAAAAATTTATTTCCTTCTGTAATCTTACTTAGTTTCCGCGTTTGGTTTTGATCTTTTTAGTATCAGTGCCTTCTTTAGTTTTAATTTTTACATCTCCATCACTTTGCACCTTAAATTTAGCAATTTGGTCTGCATTTAGTAAAGCCCGGTACGTTGTTCTTTTTTCCAGTTGTAAGTCATTCATTTGTTCTTTTCTCTGATCTGTTGTAAGAGAGTTATTATTGAGAATAGCAGCTCTCCTTTCAGTATAATTAGCATCAAGTTTTTGAAGTTTTATATATTGATCTTCCGTTAATGAAAGTTGTGTGCGCATTTTTTCAATACTCATATTATCATTTACCCACTCAATACGCCAATTCATATCAGTCATTCTGCCGGGATTGCTGGCAAACCAGGCATCATATTGTTTACGTTGGTCTGCAGTTAATACAGCAGATATCTGTTTTCTCCTGTCTGACAATAAAGACATATATTTTTCCTTAACCTGATCGTTGGTAAGTTCCGTGTTGCGATACATATCCCTCATTTGCATCCGGCTATTATCGCTGATTTTTTTTAGTTGATTTTTTTGTTCTTCAGTTAAACTCATTTGCCCCATGAGTAAACCATAATCGTTGTTTAAATCTCTTTCATTATCGTTCATGTTTTGAACATATACTGGATCCCATGAATAATCGTCCATATCAGCCCGTGTGGTAGAATTCTGAACCACCTGAGTCTGCATACTTCGTTCAGTAGTGGGAGTCACTTGCACCTGTGCAGTGGCCGCGAGGGCAAAAGTATTGGCAAAAATGCCCGTTATAATAGCTTTCATAAAGATGTATTTTTAAAGATTAATTGAATAGCATAATGTGCAAAATACAGACCAATCATACGCTGTTGCTGCTATGAAAATCAATGTGTAATAAAAAGGAAATTTTAGAATTTAAATTTCAAACGTGTTAAGGGTAAACGCCAGAGAAGATTTTGTAAAAGAAATTTTCTATCCCGTTGAATAATGGGATTATTTAACGGAATTATTCGTGCAATATTTATTTCGTTTGAAACCATATTCCAAAGCTCTTCCCTAACGGATATGGCATGCACACAGATTTTCATAAAGCATGTAACATTGCAGGTG
>JBKJSZ010000283.1:0-8535 GCA_046593675.1 Ferruginibacter sp. | reverse complement strand
GCCGCCGAATTTAGATTCACCGGCCACATTCAGATTGCCGCCAATGCCTACGCCACCATTTACAACCAAAGCACCATTGCTTGGTAAAGTACTTTGATGTGAAGCATTATCTAAAAGAACTTTTTCTTTAAAAACCGCATCCTTGTTTACCTGTAAAGTTCCTGAAAGGATAGAAGGACTTATATTATTAACATTAAAAGCATTGTTCAAATTGGTGATTCCGTTCACTGTAAGTGCTCCACTTAAAAAAGTTGGGCTTTGATTATTTACATTTAACCGGCTGTTTAGATCCGTAACGCCATCAACATTTAAAGACTGGTTAAGATCTGTAGATGAATCAACAGTTAATTTCCCAGACAATAAAGTATTGCTTTTACGCTCAACTGTAAAGTCGCCGTAATTGATTGTAGAACCACTCGTTTGATTCAGGAATGTACTTTTTTGTACAGTAAGCGTTCCTTCATTATTGGTATTCTTTTTTATGTTGACGTTCCCATTTCCGAAAACGCGGATTCTTTCCTGGTTATTAGATACTATAATCAGGTCAACAGAATCTGCCGTGCCCAATTTATCAATTAAAGGATTAGTTCCTGAATTGGCATAAGTTATCCAGTTATTGGAAGGTGATCCCGGTGAGGTTGCACTCGATGTGGGAGCACTGCCTGAAAGTTTTTCTGCCGTCATCGCATGAAATGCATAAGGAACAGCCATTAATTTGCTGTTACTTATAGTTGCGTAATCTCCTGAACCGGAAGATTTAATAGCCACTTCCATCCAAATATTCTCCGTAGAAAAAGGCACATCCTTCATCCTTCCTTTTTGCACATTTCCTCTGCCTACTACTACACTAAACACACCCACTGTACTGGTCCGCGTATCTTGTATTTCCCGGTAATATTCCGTTTTCACATTGCTGGCTGAAATTACGAACAGGCTTACTCGTAAAGATACCGGCTGGTTTGCCAGGATCTCTCCACGCTGATTTCGGGCAACTGCCTGATAGTTCATTCCTTCTGGTGAACTTTGTGCAAATAACAATGAGCTGTTGGCAATGAACAGCATTACCAATACAAGGATTTTTTTCATCTTGATGAAATTTTTAATTTTAAATGTCTGATTAATGCAGGGAGAACTTAAACATAGTTTAGGCGCACCAACAAAAAGTTAGGGTGTGTTTAATCTGTGAAATCTAAAGAGGAAGTAGGGATTGCGAAGGATAATAGTTTTCAAAAATATAACTTTAAAAATAGAAAACAAATTTTAATTAAAAATCATTTTAAGTCGGAAATGTTTTCAATCATATTCATTTATGCAAATAATATAATTCTACATTTGCTTCAAAAAAATGGATGAAAAATTTTAATGATTTCAATTTTAAAAATAAGAAAGCATTAATCAGGGTTGATTTTAATGTTCCATTGGATGATAAGTATACTATCACAGACGACAATAGGATACGGGCAACAATTCCCACTATAAAAAAAGTATTGAAAGATGGTGGAAGTGTTATTCTGATGAGTCATTTAGGAAGACCAAAAGATGGACCGACAGAAAAATTTTCATTGAAACATCTTATGCCTCATCTTCAAAAAATATTAGGAGAAACGAATATATTGTTTGCGAATGATTGTATAGGAGAAGAGGCCATTTCAAAAGCAGCGGCATTACAAAACGGGGAAGTATTGTTGTTAGAAAATCTGCGTTTTTATAAAGAAGAAGAAAATGGCGATACATCATTCGCTGAAAAATTATCTAAACTCGGTGATGTATATGTGAACGATGCTTTTGGAACTGCGCATCGTGCACACGCTTCAACCGCAATCATTGCAGCATATTTTGATGTTGATCATAAATTGTTTGGTGCCTTAATGGAAAGCGAAGTGTTGAGTGCAGAAAAAGTGTTGCATAATTCTGTTAAGCCATTTACAGCAATTATCGGCGGAGCTAAAGTGTCTGATAAAATCATGATCATTGAAAATTTATTGGAACGTGCAGATAATATTATTATTGGTGGCGGAATGGCCTATACTTTTTTCAAAGCTATGGGTGAAAATATCGGAAAGTCTTTATGTGAAGATGACCGGTTAGAGACCGCAAAAGAAATTTTATTAAAAGCAAAGGAAAAAGGTGTGAATATCTATCTTCCTTCCGATTCGGTGATCGCAGATAAATTTGATGCAGATGCCACAACCACTATAACCAATTCCAACAATATTACAGATGGTTGGATGGGTTTAGATATTGGTCCGGTGGCTATTCAAAAATTTTCTGAAGTTATAAAGGGAAGCCTTACCGTTTTATGGAATGGACCGATGGGTGTTTTTGAAATGGGAAAATTTCAGAACGGTACAAAATCAATTGCATTAGCGGTGGCAGCTGTAACGGCAAATGGCGCATTTACTTTAGTTGGTGGTGGCGATAGTGTGGCTGCCGTAAATAAATTTAACCTTGCTGATAAAGTAAGTTATGTTTCTACAGGTGGAGGCGCCATGCTGGAATATTTTGAAGGTAAAGAATTACCAGGCATCAAAGCGATACTAACAAAAAATGCATAAAGCCTCTTTAGCAGTAAAGAAGTATATTTATTCTCCCGAAAAAAGAACTATGCCAATAGCTGAATCTGAAATGATAATCAATAGTCGCGGAGCCATCTATCATTTGGATGTCAGGCCGGAAGAAATGGCAGATACGATTATCCTTGTGGGAGATCCGGATCGCGTAAAAAAAGTGAGCCTGCATTTTGATAAAATTGAATTCCGGTTACAACACCGGGAGTTTATCACACATACTGGAACCATTGGAAATAAACGAATATCCGTTACCTCAACAGGGATTGGTCCCGATAATATTGATATTGCCATCAATGAATTGGATGCATTGGCGAATATTGATTTCCATACAAGAGAAATCAAATCTGAATTAAAACAATTGAATCTGGTTCGTTTCGGCACTTCTGGTGCTTTGCAGGCGGATATTCCTGTGGACAGTTTTGTAGCATCTACGCATGGGTTGGGCTTAGATAATCTTTTAAATTTTTATGAATATCAAAAAACCAGTGAGGAAGAATCTATTGCAAATGCATTCATTACCCAAACCGGATTGGATACTAACATCACACAACCTTATGCATTTGCGGGAAGTAAAATTTTATTGGATAAATTTCCCGCGGATTTCTATAAAGGAATTACCGTAACATGTCCGGGATTTTATGGTCCGCAAGGACGTGTATTACGACTTGGTTTAAAAAATCCCGGACTTATAAATAAACTAACAGATTTTAATTATAACAACCATCGCATCAGCAATTTTGAAATGGAAACGTCTGCCATTTTTGGTTTAGGAAAATTATTGAATCATCAATGCATGAGCGTGAATGCCATTGTTGCCAACAGAGTGCTTCAGAAATTTTCTAAAGATGGAAATGCGGCAGTGGAAAAATTAATTGTAAAAGCGCTGGAAGTATTATCGGCATAAGAAATAAATTTCATGAGTACAATCGTAACAATTCCTGATTTCCGTTTGTCGCCCCGCATTGATATGGTGGGAGTGGAGGAACGTGCATCAAGGTTCACTAAAAGAAGTATCAAGAAAGATACAAAAATGAATGGCCTTCTGCTGACGTTGAATATGATCGACCTTACTACGCTGGAAGGAAAAGATTCGGATGGCAAAGTTAAACAAATGTGCTATAAAGCGGCGCATTTACTCGATGCTTATCCGGGTCTCCCAACCGTAGCGGCAGTTTGTGTGTATCCGTCAATGGTTAAAATTGCAAAGAAAGCAGTGGAAGGAACAGGTATAAAAATAGCCGCCGTAGCAACAGCATTTCCAAGCGGACAGGCACCACATGCTGTTAAGATCAGTGATACAAAATTTGCGGTGTCAGAAGGCGCGGATGAAATTGATATGGTGATCAGCCGGGGAAAATTCTTACAGGGCGAATACAATTTTGTGTATGATGAAATTGCAGCCATCAAAGAAGCTTGCGGCAATGCCAGGCTCAAAGTAATTTTAGAAACCGGTGAATTGGTTACCTATGATAAGGTACGTAAAGCCAGTGATATTGCTATGTATGCAGGCGCAGATTTTATAAAAACTTCTACCGGAAAAGTAAGTCCTGCTGCAACTATGCCTGTGACACTGGTCATGTTACAGGCCATCAAAGATTTTTATTATCTCACAGGAAAAAAGATTGGAATGAAACCCGCAGGTGGCATTTCTAAGTCTAAACTCGCCTTACATTATTTAGTAATGGTGAATGAAATTCTGGGAGAAGACTGGATGAATAATGAATGGTTCCGTTTTGGTGCCAGCAGTCTGGCAAATGATGTGCTCATGCAGATAATGAAAGAAAAAACAGGTGTTTACCAGGGGAAAGATTATTTTTCTTTAGATTAAAAAAAATCAAAAGCTAAAATTAAAAACCTAAAAGCATAAGCATCTTTTTTAGAGAAAAACTTAGAGTCTTTGAGGTTAAAAATTAAAATATGGCAAAGTCGAATACAATAAAATTAAAGTTTGATTCTTCCCGCAAATTTGATCCGGCTCCGGAAAGCAAAGCAGCCGCAAAAATTGAAGAACGGTATGATCTTTTCATCAACGGAAAGTTTGAAAAACCATTATCAAAAAAATATTTCGCAACCATCAATCCCGCTACGGAAGAAAAACTCAGCGAAGTGGCCGACGCAAATGTGGCTGATGTGGATAAGGCTGTAAAAGCTGCAAGAAATGCTTATGAAAATGTATGGTCTAAAATGCCTGCCAAAGAACGCGGTAAATATCTGTACAGAATTGCAAGAATGGTGCAGGAACGTGCAAGAGAACTGGCAGTAATTGAAACATTAGATGGCGGAAAACCTATCAGGGAAAGCCGTGATTTTGATATCCCGGTTGTGGCAAATCATTTCTTTTATTATGCCGGCTGGGCTGATAAATTAGAATATGCATTTCCAAACAGAACGGCACAACCTCTGGGCGTTGCCGGACAAATCATACCATGGAACTTTCCTTTGCTGATGGCAGCCTGGAAAATTGCTCCGGCACTCGCTACCGGAAATACGGTGGTTTTAAAACCTGCAGAAACAACTCCGTTAACGGCATTGAAATTAGCAGAGATTATACAGGAAGCAGACCTTCCACCGGGAGTAGTAAATATTATTACGGGTGCCGGTGCAACAGGTGCAGCCATAGTAAATCATCCTGACATAAATAAAATTGCATTTACCGGATCTACCGATGTGGGTAAACTCATTCATAAAGCTATTGCCGGAACTAATAAAAAAGCTACACTCGAATTAGGCGGTAAAGCCGCTAATATAATTTTTGATGATGCGCCGATTGATCAGGCAGTGGAAGGAATTATTAATGGCATTTTTTTTAACCAGGGACATGTGTGTTGTGCAGGTTCCCGTTTGTATGTACAGGAATCGGTGTATAAAGAAGTGATCAGGAAATTAAAAGACCGGCTTGAAACTTTGATTGTGGGAGATCCGATGGACAAGAATACAGACATTGGTGCCATCAATTCAAAACAACAACTGGATCAAATACACAAATATCTGGCGATAGGAAAAAAAGAAGGTGCAGAAATGTTTCAGGTAAGTTGTGATCTTCCTAAAAAAGGATTTTTCTGCAGGCCCACTATTTTTACCGATGTGGCGCAATCAAACAGAATTTCGCAAGAAGAAATATTCGGACCGGTACTGGCCATTCAAAGTTTTAGAACGGATGATGAAGTAATTGAAAAAGCAAACAATTCGCCTTTCGGGTTATCTGCAGGAGTTTGGACGGATAAAGGTTCTAAGATTTTTAATCTCACTACTAAAATGCGTGCAGGTGTGGTTTGGGCAAATACTTTTAATCAGTTCGACCCCACTTCACCTTTCGGTGGGTATAAAGAAAGCGGATATGGAAGAGAAGGAGGATTGCATGGATTATCACCTTACGTAAACTTAATTTAAAAGGTAAAATGAAAACCAAAATATGAAAATCAAAAGCTATGAAATACTTCAACTTTTATCTTTTGACATTTAATTTTTGACCAGTCATTTTTCCGAACAAAATAAATACAAATCAAATGTAAATAGTCACAAAACAAAACCATTTACATTCATTTTTTATTGGTTTTCAACTTTGCCTTTTTACTTCAAATAAAATACAATGCCAACAATAAAAAAAGCAGCACCGGTAAAAGCACAAATAAAAAAAGCGGCTCCTGCGGTTACGAAAGCACAATCAAACGGCGTTTCCACAAAACGACTGGAAGTTTTGAAAACGTATAAAATATATATAGGTGGAAAATTTCCAAGAACGGAATCGGGCAGATATTATATAGCCTCAAATGTTGCTGGTGAAAAACTTGCCAATGTTTGTTTAAGTTCCAGAAAAGATTTTCGCGAGGCAGTGGTATCTGCAAGAAATGCATGGGGTGACTGGGGATCGAGAGCAGCATTTAATCGCGGACAGATTTTATACCGAATTGCAGAAATGCTGGAAGGAAGAAAAGCGCAGTTCATTGAAGAATTAATGAAACAGGATGCTACAAGGGCAATGGCAGAAGAGGAAGTAAATCTTTCCATTGACAGGTTAATTTATTATGCTGGATGGTGTGATAAATATCAGCAGATATACAGCGCGGTGAATCCGGTTGCTTCTTCTCATTTTAATTTTTCAACGCCTGAATCAACCGGAGTAGTTTCCATAATTGCACCACAGGATACTTCCTTATTGGGATTGGTTTCTGTGATTGCTCCCGTAATTGCAGGCGGAAATACTTGTGTGGTTTTAGCATCTAACACCAAACCATTGTGTGCAGTAACATTCGCAGAAGTTTTACATTCATCCGATGTACCTGGTGGCGTAATAAATATTTTGACAGGCAAGTTGTCAGAATTATTTTCGTGGTTCGCTGATCACATGGATGTAAATGCCATTTTGTTTGCAGAACATGACTTAACGGTACAAAAAGCGATTCAGGAAAAAGCGGCTCTTAATTTGAAGCGTGCTGTATTTTATAATAAGATCGATTGGAATTCTGGCAAAGGCCAGTCTCCCTATTTGATTATGGATTTCCAGGAAATTAAAACAACCTGGCATCCGATAGAAAATATCGGCGGAGCAAAAGCCGGTTATTAAAATTATTTTTGACTATTAAATAAATTAAAATGAAACGTCCCGGTTTATTAATTGGCTTAGGTATTCTTGTAATTGTACTCTTTATGGGTTGCAATGCTTACAATGGATTGGTTACTACAGATAATGCGGTGAACAACAAATGGAGTAATGTGGAAACCAATTACCAGCGTCGTATGGATTTATATAACACAGTTGTAAAAACCATTGAAGGATCTGCAAATTTTGAAAAATCTACTTTGAAAGAAGTGATTAATGCCCGTGCAAAAGCAACGTCTGTAACAGTTAATACAAGTGATCCTGCTTCCATGGAAGCTTATCAGCAGGCACAATCTCAATTGCAGGGTTCATTCAGCAGATTAATGGCTGTTGCCGAAGCCTATCCTGATTTAAAAACAACGGCTGCTTTCAGAGATTTTCAAACACAAATTGAAGGAACGGAAAATCGGATCAATGTGGCACGCCAGGATTATAATACTGCTGTTACCGATTATAATTTAAGAGTGAGACGATTCCCTGCAAATATTTTCGCAGGTATATTTGGTTTCAAACAAAAGGCTTTTTATAAAGCGGATGCCGGATCTGAGAAAGCGCCGAATGTAAATTTCGATATTAAATAATGTTTTCATTCTTCAAAAAAAAAGATATTCTATCTGCGTCTGAAAATGAACGTATAGTTGCGGCAATACGTGCTTGCGAAACAACTACCAGTGGCGAGATTAGAGTGTATATGGAAAATAAAAATCCATTGGTAAATCCTTTGGAAAGAGCGGCCATTATTTTTCAGAAAATGAAAATGTTTGAAACGGCTCACAGAAATGCTGTTCTTTTATATGTGGCGGTAAAACATAAGGAAGTTGCTTTGTTTGGTGATTCCGGAATTCATGAAGCAGTAGGTTCAGCATTTTGGGACAATGAAGTAAAGATGATGCTTAAACATTTTCAGAATGGAGATATGGGAGAAGGAATAGAAAAATGTGTACGGGATGTGGGTCGTGTATTGGCAGAAAAATTCCCTTACAACGCTTCCGAAGATAAAAATGAATTGCCTGACGAAATCGTTTTTGGCAAATAAACAATGAGAAAAATTCTTCTTATAATTTTTGTACAGTTGATTGCATTTTTTGCAACTGGTCAGGATAATTTTGATCCTGAATCGCTTTTAAAAAAAGCACCTTCTGTTCAAAAGCTCGTGAACGATTTCACCAATACTTTAACGCCGGATCAGCAACAGGATATTGAAAATAAATTAACAGCTTTCAGCGATAGTACGTCTACACAAATTGCGGTGGTTATTATTCCAACGCTGGGTAATTACGACGTAGCAGACTATAATACAAAATTAGGGCGAGCCTGGGGCATTGGTGGTAAAGAATTCAGCAACGGTGTCGTTTTACTGATTTC
>JBKJSZ010000095.1:0-6699 GCA_046593675.1 Ferruginibacter sp. | reverse complement strand
ACCAATCAAAGGAAGTTTGGAAAACTGGTCTGCCATAAGAAACAGCCTGCTGATTTTATTCGGGCATATCGCTGTACTGGTAACAGCATCCATTTTATTTTTTAATAAAAAAGATATACTGTCGTGAAAAAAATTATTTTCATTTTCCTTTTAGGAATGGGTTTCAATGTTGCAGCGCAGGATATAAATGTGTTAGTGACCAATGCAAAGAAAAAATTTGAAACCGTGAATGATTATGAGGCGAGAGGCCGGATGAAAACAAATGTGACTTTTTTAAAAGTTCCTGTGGCGACCGTTACAATATATTTTAAAAAGCCCAATAAATTAAAAGTAAAAAGCGAAAAAGGAATTTCATTTGTTCCGAAAGGTGCAGTTAGTATTAATATGAGCAATATCCTTTCAGGAAATGATTTTACCATTATTGATGGTGGAGATGATAAAGTTAATGGAACGTATGTAAAAGTTGCGAGATTATTACCTACAGATGATAACAGTGATGTTGTTTTATCAACAATCTATATTGATCCCATCAAAAACGTAATTCTTAAAGCCCGAACCACAACTAGAGAAAACGGAACCTATGAATTGATAATGACCTATGGAAAATACATTGCGTATGGATTGCCCGACAAGATCATTTTTTCTTTCAACACAAAAGATTATAAATTGCCTAAAGGCGTAACGTTTGATTTTGATGATGGTACAAAAATCAAACAATCTGATGTTA
Organism: Ferruginibacter sp.; assembly: GCA_046593675.1. Taxonomy (GTDB): domain Bacteria; phylum Bacteroidota; class Bacteroidia; order Chitinophagales; family Chitinophagaceae; genus Ferruginibacter. Next base: position 5,972 of record JBKJSZ010000095.1, on the reverse strand, counting down.
AAAATAAAAAAGGAAGAGCTGAAATTATTTTCAACAGTTATATCATTAATAAAGGAATTGCAGATGCAGTGTTTTCCAAATAATTAATCTTCGCTTATTTTTTCATCCACCGCATTTGCGATAACCGATTTACTGATCTTTTTTAATGGATTTGCATATTGCTCTGCATTTTCCCTTCGTGCATTTAATATATCCACACATGTATAAATGGCCTGCCTGAACGATGCTTCATCTGCAATACCTTTTCCTGCAATATCAAATGCAACACCATGATCGGGAGATGTTCTAACACCTTTAATGCCCGCTGTAAAATTAACGCCCTCTCCAACTGCAAGTGATTTAAATGGTATCAGACCCTGATCGTGATATAGGGCAAGTACCGCATCAAATTGTTCATATTGTCCTCTCGCAAAAAAAGAATCGGCACTATACGGGCCAAAGCACATCATGTTTTGTTTTTTTGCCTCTATTATGGCAGGACGAATAATGGTTTCTTCTTCCTTGCCAATTAAACCTTCATCACCTGCGTGCGGGTTCAAACCTAATACAGCGATCTTAGGTTTTGAGATACCAAAATCTTTTTTCAAAGATTCATGAACGATCTTTAGTTTTTTTATAATATTTTCTTTTGTAACAAATTGCACTACATCTTTTACGGCCACATGCTCCGTTAATAGTGCCACCTTCATGTTTTCTGCAACAAGCATCATAGCAACTTCCCCGGCTTCAAATAATTGTTTTAGATAAGGTGTATGTCCTGTATGAGTAAATGTTTCAGATTGTATATTTTTTTTATGGATTGGTGCAGTAACCAGTCCATCTAATTTTCCTTCCTTCAAAGCTTCAGCGGCAAGAGTTAAACTGATTACAGCATATTTTCCTCCCGTTTCATTTAATACGCCTGGTGTAACGGCAACATCTTCTTCCCAGCAATTATAAAGATTTACCTGTTTGTTATTGAGGCGTGTAGAATCTTTAATAATGTTGAAATTAAAATTATGATCCTGCAGGTTTTTGCGGTAAAAATTGATCAACTTATTATTGCCGAAGATCAATGGAGTGCAAATATCTAAAAGACGGTTATCACTGAAAGTTTTAATGATCAATTCCGGCCCGATGCCATTGATATCGCCAATGGTAATTCCAATCAATGGTTTTTCAGAACTCTGCTGCATGAGAAAAAATTTCGGTAAAAGTACAATAACCCTGCTAAAGCTGTATCTGTAAAATAGTTATCCTGTACGTTTATCGGTAGCTTTGCGCCTATGTACAGGCTAAAAAAATCACTTGGACAACATTTTTTAAAAGATGATTCTATTATTCAGCGGATCATTGAAAATGTTTCTAAGCATGAGTTCTCCAATTTGCTGGAGATTGGCCCCGGTGGAGGTGCATTGACGAAGTATCTGGTTAAATTGCCCGGAAAAAATTTTAAAGCAGTAGAACTTGATGATGAAAAAGTAATTCACCTGATGCAGCAATATCCGGAATTAAAAGATAAAATTATTCCAGAGGATTTTCTCAGGATGGAGAAACCATTTGAAACGCCTTTTCATATCGTGGGCAATTTTCCTTATAATATTTCCACAGAAATTTTATTTAAAATATTAGATTGGAAAGATGATGTTCCCGTGATTACCGGTATGTTTCAAAAAGAAGTGGCAGCACGTGTGGCATCAAAACCCGGTAATAAAGTTTATGGCGTTACAAGCGCTTTGATACAACCATTTTATGATATTGAATATTTATTTGATGTGCCACCTGAATCTTTTAACCCACCTCCTAAAGTTAACAGCGGTGTTATTCAATTGACCAGGAGAAAAGAAGAGTTGCCTGTTAAATCTGCAAGAGCTTATATGGTTTTGGTAAAAACCGCTTTTAACCAAAGAAGAAAAATGCTGAGGAATGCATTGAAAAGCCAGTTCAACCCTGAAGTTTTAGCAGAACCAATATTTGAAAAAAGAGCAGAAGCGTTAAGCATACAAGATTTTGCAGAACTCACTTTTAAAATGAAGTAAATTTGTTCATGGTTGATTTGCCGTACAAGAGTGCGACGCAACTGAAGCTGATAATATATTAACTGCCGGATTCCAAATAAAAATTATTAAACTGATGAGTGCAACTGATCAAAAAGTAAGGATTGTTACAGCAGCCGCATTATTCGACGGTCATGATGCTGCCATAAATATTATGCGCAGGATCCTGCAAAGTAAAGGTGCAGAAATTATTCATCTGGGGCATAACAGAAGTGTGGCAGACATAGTGGAATGTGCGATTGAAGAAGATGTACACGGCATTGCAATTACAAGTTACCAGGGAGGACATGTAGAGTTTTTTAAATACATGAAAGATCTGTTGGTAGAAAATGGTTGTGGTCATATAAAATTATTTGGTGGTGGTGGTGGAACCATTTTACCCGACGAAATTGAAGAATTACATCAATATGGAATTACAAGAATTTATAGTCCGGATGATGGACGGCATATGGGATTGGAAGGAATGATTCAGGATGTGATTGATAAATGTACACCGGCACCATTTCAGGAAGGAGACACAGCCTCCGATTTTTGGAAAGCTGAAAAAAGCTGGAATGGAAAATTGCCATTAGGTGAAGTCAAAGATATCAGGAGGATCGCCAGGAAGATTACTCAAGCAGAACTTGGAATTTCGGCAAAACCTGACGTTAAAAATTTTAAAGGTGCAGTTGTAGGAATTACAGGAACAGGAGGCGCAGGAAAAAGCAGTGTGACAGATGAAATTGTTCGGAGGTTTTTAAATAATTATTCAGAAAAAACTATTGCAGTAATATCTGTTGATCCAAGCAAAAAGAAAACGGGTGGCGCTTTACTCGGAGACCGTATAAGGATGAATGCCATTTCTTCTCCACGCGCTTATATGCGCAGTCTGGCTACACGTGAAGTGGATAAAGCCTTAAGTAAATATGTACAAGATGCGATAGATATTTGTAAACAGGAAGAATTTGATTTAATTATTTTAGAAAGTGCAGGTGTTGGGCAAAGTGATGCCTCCATTTTAGATTTCTGTGATGTAAGTATGTATGTGATGACGCCGGAATACGGCGCACCTTCGCAACTCGAAAAAATAAATATGCTGGATTATGCAGATGTGATCTGCGTAAATAAATTTGACAAAGCTGGAGCACTGGATGCATTGCATGATGTGCGTAAACAATACAAACGTAATCATTCCTTATGGACAGCCAAGGATGAAGAGTTGCCGGTAGTTGGAACCATTGCCGCACAATTTAATGATGCGGGAGTAAATGAATTATTTGAGCGATTGATGGAAAAGATTGCTGAAAAAACAAAGGTAAATTTTAAGGGTTTGGTTGAACACCACAATCATATTAAAGATACTTCGATTAAATCCATGATTATTCCGCCAGCAAGAGTGCGGTATTTATCTGAGATAGCCGAAACCATCAATGAATATGATCTTTGGGTGAAAGAACAATCGGAAACTGCCAGAAAGATCTATCAGCTGAAAGGTTCTTTGCTGCTGATGCAGGATCAAAAAGATCTTTTTCATAAAAAAATTACCGAGCTGGAATTATCACTTGATCCTAAATGCAAGCAGTTAGTAGAAGGTTGGACGGCAATGCGTGACCGTTATCAAAATGAATTTTATGAATTCCAGGTAAGGGACAAGTTGATTCGTCAGCCAATGACGTATAAAAGTTTATCGGGAACAATCGTTAGAAAAGTATTGTTACCAAAATACAATGACTGGGGCGATATTTTACAATGGCAATTACAGGAAAATGTTCCGGGAGAATTTCCGTTTACGGCCGGCGTATTTCCATTAAAAAGAGAGGGTGAAGATCCAACAAGAATGTTTGCAGGTGAAGGTGGACCTGAAAGAACTAACAGAAGATTTCATTATGTTAGCCAGGGACAAACGGCGAAACGTTTAAGTACCGCTTTTGACAGTGTTACATTATATGGAGAAGATCCGGGTAATAGACCGGATATTTATGGAAAAGTTGGAAACAGCGGTGTAAGTATTGCCACAGTGGATGATGCAAAAAAGTTGTACAGTGGTTTTGATCTTTGTGATCCGAAAACTTCTGTAAGCATGACCATTAACGGCCCTGCTCCCATGTTGCTTGCCTTTTTTATGAATGCAGCCATTGACCAGGAGTGTGAAAAATATATTTTACAAAATGGGTTGAACGAGCAGGTAAATAAAATAATTGAAGAAAAGTATGCAATTGAGCATTTGCCTAAATACGCAGGGGTTGATGGTAAACCGGTAGAACCATTTGCCGGAGAAATGAAAGGTGCATTGCCTGCTGGTAATAATGGATTGGGTTTAAGATTATTAGGTTTGTCAGGCCGAGATGTATTGCCGGTAGATATATATGAACAAATAAAAGCTAAGGCTTTAAGTTCTGTGAGAGGTACCGTGCAGGCCGATATTTTAAAAGAAGATCAGGCACAAAATACCTGTATTTTTTCTACTGAATTCGCTCTGAAATTAATGGGAGATGTGCAAGAGTATTTTATTCAAAAGAAAGTGCAGAATTTTTATAGTGTAAGTATCAGCGGATATCATATCGCTGAAGCGGGAGCAAATCCAATTACACAACTTGCTTTCACATTAGCCAATGGATTTACATATGTTGAATATTATCTGAGCAGGGGAATGAACATAGATGACTTTGCACCAAACCTATCTTTCTTTTTCAGCAATGGTATGGATCCGGAGTACAGTGTAATCGGTCGTGTGGCAAGAAAGATCTGGGCTAAGGCTATGAAGAAAAAATATAAGGCTAACAGCAGAAGCCAGAAGTTAAAGTATCATATACAAACAAGCGGCAGAAGTCTGCATGCGCAGGAAATTGATTTCAATGATATACGTACTACTTTACAGGCTTTATATGCGATCTATGATAATTGTAATTCCTTGCATACAAATGCCTATGATGAAGCTATCACTACACCTACAGAAGAGAGTGTGCGAAGGGCCATGGCAATACAGTTAATTATTAATCGTGAATTGGGCACAGCAAAAAATGAAAATCCCAACCAGGGTTCATTTCTCATTGAAGAATTAACTGACCTTGTGGAGCAGGCGGTGTTGCTGGAGTTTAACCGACTTACAGAACGAGGCGGAGTTTTAGGAGCGATGGAAAGAATGTATCAACGAAATAAAATACAGGAAGAAAGTTTATACTATGAAACTTTAAAACATACGGGTGAATATCCGATCGTTGGGGTTAATACATTTTTAAGTAAAAAAGGTAGCCCTACCATTTTGCCTACAGAAGTTATCCGTTCCACAACGGATGAAAAAGAATTGCAGATAAAAACTCTGGAAGCATTCAAACAAAGGCATCAAAAGATAAGTGAAGAGATGTTGAAGCGTTTACAAAATGTGGCGGTTATGAATGGAAATTTATTTGAGGAATTAATGGAGACGGTGAAGTATTGTACATTGGGTGAAATAACCAATGCATTGTATAGTGTGGGAGGACAGTATAGGAGAAATATGTGATAAAGTGAATACCCCAACCTCTGTGTCAGACACCTATAGGTATCGGACAGGAATAGTTTATAAATATTTAAATGATTATACAGAAATGATATTCATAAAATTGCATAAATCTTTATTATGCAATTCGAATCCGGTAAATATTATCCTATTTACAATCGTGGTATAAACCGCGGCACGATTTTTTTAGACAAAATAATTATTGCTTTTTTATTGAAAAAATTAAATATTATTTGTGTCCTCATTGCTCTATTGTAGCCTGGTGTCTCATGCCGAATCATTTTCACCTCATGATCTATGCAGAAGATAGAAGTGAATTAATGATTAATGACAGATCTCCTATCAAAAAAAATGTGATCAGTGAAGCGATTAGATTATTGCTAAGTTCTTATACAAAAGGTATAAACAAACAAGAAGCTCGTGTGGGAAATTTTTTTCAACAAAAAACGAAAAGTAAA
>JBKJSZ010000088.1:0-4348 GCA_046593675.1 Ferruginibacter sp. | reverse complement strand
TTTCGGAATACTTGCCCGAATGAAAGATTATACTATTGAAGGTTTTAATGGATTAGCTAAAACTCAACCTGTACTTGCTTTTACGGCTACCGTATTTTTATTGTCGTTAACGGGTATTCCTTTAACCGCAGGATTTCAGGGGAAGTTTTATATGCTTTTATCCGCCATTGAAAACGGGAAACAAATCTGGCTCGTAATTGCAGCCGTTGTGTTCGCAGCCATCAGTGCCTATTATTATTTCAGATTGATACAGGCTATGTATTTTAAAGAGCCCAATGCTGAAACAGAAAATGCAGAAGATATAACAGGTGCATTTAAATTTTTACTGGTCATTACCTGCATCCTGATTTTTATTATTGGAATTTATCCTGAGTTGATTATTGGTTGGATCTATCATTGATCTGTTTAGCCTTTCAACTGTTCAGGTATCCGTTTGACATCATCCTCTGACTTTGTGAAGGCATGCACTTATATTTGTGTGGCATGAATTACGTGGATTCTCTTTCTTTATCATGGAAAAATATAAGTGGAAATAAACTCCGGACAGCCATTACTGTTATCATTATTGCCTTAGGTATTTTTGCCTTGATCCTTATCATTACTGCCATCAAAGCAGCGAGTAATAGTCTCACCACCAGCTTTTCCACTATGGGAGCGAATGCATTCAGTATTCGGTATAAAGATAAAAATATAAGTTTTGGAAGGCCAAAAGTGAATGTGGAAAAGAGATCTAAATCATCGCTTAAGTTAAGAAATTCAACAGTTGGTTTGCCAATAACATTTGAAGAAGCCAGGTTGTTTAAAAACAGGTATAACTTTCCTGATGCAAAAGTTAGTATTGCCATTCGGGCGGCCACAGGGTTGGTAGTAAATAATGACATAAAAAAAACCAATCCTGAAATAAATTTATTCGGGGCCGATGAAAATTATATCGATCTCAATGGATATAAAATCAGCTATGGGAGAAACCTCACCACCACTGAAGTGGAGTATGGAAGAAATGTATGTCTCCTGGGAAGTGCAGTAGCCTCTAAATTATATCCTGGTAATTTTCTAAAAGCGATAGATGCGGTGGTGCATATAAACCATGTTCCTTATAGGGTTATTGGCATACTCGAAGAAAAAAGTTCCAGTGCATTTTTCAACTCGAATAAAGTGGTGTTAACAACATTGAATAATGTACGAAGGGTTTTTACCGTGCAATCATCTTCGTTTAGTATTGCTGTAATGGTACCGGATGTAAAACTAATGGATGTTGCCACAGGGGAAGCTAAAGGAACCTTCCGGCCGATACGTAAACTGAATGTAAAAGACGACGACAATTTTTTTATTGATAAAAGCGATAGCATAGCAGAAGTCTTGATTACCAACCTTGGCTTTTTAGAAAAAGGTACCATTGGTATTGCTTTTATAACTTTAATAGGAGCCGCTATAGGACTAATGAACATCATGCTGGTTGCTGTAAATGAAAGAACCAAAGAAATTGGTTTGGCCAAAGCGTTGGGTGGTACCAGAAAAGATATCAGAGCTCAGTTTCTGTTTGAATCTGTCATCATCAGTCTCATGGGCGCTGTCGCGGGAATATTGGCAGGAATTCTGTTAGGGAATGTAGTGGCATTATTATTACACACAGGGTTTGTAATTCCGTGGAACTGGGTGATTGCGGGAATGGTTGTTTGTACATTAGTGGGATTAGTTGCAGGATTATACCCTGCTATCAAAGCTTCAAAGCTGGATCCAATTGTAGCATTACGGTATGAATAACTGCCTTTATTTTATTCATTCCACCAATATTTTCATCCTGTAAAAAAATAAAACAGCAAATGTTTGCATTCAATTATTTTACTAACTTGTGCGTTCACAATCATTTTAATTTATAACAAAGCAATCGTAATTAAATTATTAAACTTCCAACGTTATGGCAGAAACAAGACCTACTGCAACAGTTAAACCGGTTACTTCAGTGCAGGCGAAAAAGACAAGCAACACCATTTCATGGGTAGCACCCGTAATGTGTATCATCATCGGATTTTTGATATGGAGATTTGGATTAGGAAGTGCCTCTAATTTTAATAAACCAGATTTGAATGGCGGATTCTGGCCAGAGCATCACGAGCCAAAATCCCAGCTTTATAATATGTATCTCGGAGGAATCGTTGTACCTGTTCTGATCGGAACACTTTTAACAGTGCTCGTATTTATCATCGAAAGATTTTTGACGATTTCAAAAGCGGTGGGTACTTCCAATAATGCAGATTTCATCCGCAAAGTGCAGTACCATCTTGCAAATAAAAATGTAGATGCCGCTTTAGCGGAATGTGATAAGCAAAAAGGTTCTGTTGGCAATGTTATGAAAGCAGGATTGAACCGTTATAAGGATATGATCATGGATCATGATCTTTCTACAGAACAAAAAGTAATGGCCATTCAGAAAGAGGTAGAAGAAGCTACGGCTTTAGAATTACCTATGCTTGAAAAAAACCTGGTCTTTTTATCTACGATCGCTTCCGTGGCAACTTTGATCGGTCTTTTTGGAACGGTATTGGGAATGATCCGGTCCTTCTCTGCATTAGGAGCAGACAGTGGGGGTGGAGCAGCAGCTAGTCAGCTTTCTCAGGGTATTTCGGAAGCATTGTATAACACTGCATTAGGTATCGGTACTTCAGCCATTGCTATTATTTTTTATAATATGTTCACCACCCGTATCGATAGTATCACGTATGGTATTGACGAAAGCGGATTTACCTTAACACAATCTTTTGCTTCTTTGTATAAATAATGTATGGAAAGTGAAAAGTATTTGCATCTAAAGACAACTTTTATAAAAAGATATGCCTAAAGTTAAAATTCCACGGAAAAGTACGATCGTTGATATGACAGCGATGTGTGATGTGGCATTCCTGCTGTTATCTTTTTTCATTCTGGCAACAAAACAAAAACCACCGGAAGCATTGGCAGTAACCACTCCCAATTCTGTTTCCAGTAAAGCAGCTCCGGATAAATCTATCATCATCACCTTAGCGAAAGATGGCAGAACGTATTTATCTATAGGAGATGATACAAAAAAACTACAGATACTGGAAAATATTAACAACACCAGAGCTTTAGGTTTGTCGCCGGCAGAATTGAACAAATGGAAAAAACAGGAATTCATCGGTTTGCCACTTAACCAGATAAAAAGTTATTTAGCTATGAATGACCTGATCGCTCCTGATAAAATGCAGGGGATTCCGATCAAAGATTCTACTACCAATGAACTTATCCCATGGATGCGGAGTATCACAAACGTTTACGCCGGTGGAGATCAGAAAGTATTAGAAAATATGCTGCTGGTTAAAGGTGATAATGACGCATTGTACCCGTTATTCAAAAACATCAAATTTGCTTTTAAGAAAAATGAGATCTTTAAATTCAGAATCGTAACAAATGGTGAAACCATTCCTTCGGGCTCGGAATTAGCTAATAAAATTGCAGGTGCTTAATTAAGATCTTTTAAAAAATACATGCTATGGCAGAATTAGATACTTCGTCGGGTGGCGGTCATAAGAAAGGTCCCGGCGTAAAAAAAGGAAAGAAATTATCCACCAGAGTAGATCTTACTCCTATGGTTGATCTGGGTTTCCTCCTGATTACATTCTTTGTATTCACTACTACAATGAGTCAGCCAACGGCTATGAACATGAATGAACCCAAGGATAATACTGATGAAGTGATGAAGGTAAAACAATCAGGAGCTATGACGATCTTGTTAGGAAAGGGAAACCAGGTGTATTATTATTATGGTGAGTTGGATCCTAATACATTGTCTGCTCAATTTAAGAGCACCAACTTTAAAGATATACGCAACCTTATTGTAGATAAAAAGAAAGCGACTAATATTGATGACCTTATGTATATCATTAAAGCTGATTCAACGGCCACTTTTAAAAATGCCATTGACATCCTGGACGAAATGACAATTTCTGATGTACCTCCGGGACACTATGCAGAAGTTGATATTGCTCCGATAGAAAGGATGCTGATCAATGAAACTGAAAAAGCTAACGGTATTAAATAATAACCGTTAATTAAAAAGATGAGACATGGAAGCAAATAAAATTTTAACCGCCGATATCCTGGATATCATTTTTGAAGGCAGGAATAAATCATATGGTGCCTATCAATTGCGTAAAACATATAATGAACGTCTGGTTCGTGCATTACTGGTAACGCTGCTCATTATCGGTATCATTTTCGGATACACTGTTTTTGCAAATTATATGGGTAATAGCAAAGATTCAGATAAACCGGATTTACTGGATACGCAGATGGCAGAAATTCAAAAAGATCAGCCACCGCCTCCCCCACC
>JBKJSZ010000381.1:0-3992 GCA_046593675.1 Ferruginibacter sp. | reverse complement strand
TTTTGTGTATGCAATATGGCTATTACTGTTTTCAGCGCTGTAGCTGCCGATAAAATGAAGTTGAAAGCAGAAGATGTAAAAAATGAATGGACAACTAACCTGCTGCCAAAAATTCCTGCAATGCCATCTGGCGTTTGGGCTATAGGACGGGCGCAGGAGCATGGTTGTGGGTATTGTTTTGTTCGATAGTGCACTTGTATTTTAAAGAAAAAAAGTATGCCTTTTATAAAATCATACTGGATGTACTTTTGTGCAATCATCTTGGTAATTTTTCTTACAATTATCTTAATACCAAATGATCTTGGCAAGCGTAAACCACCGCCTCTGGTTAATAATAACGGGTTTGAATGGGAAGTGCCTGAGATCTTACATCTTCCTACAACAGCAGAAGCGGATTTAATAAAATATGGAAGAAATCTGGTAGCGCATACTTCATTATACCTTGGTCCCAAAGGTAAAGTTGCTTCCATTACAAACGGGATGAATTGCCAGAATTGTCACCTTACTGCAGGCACGGAATTCCTGGGTAATAATTACAGTGCTGTATATTCAACTTATCCAAAATTCAGGGAACGCAGCGGCTCCATAGAAACTATTTATAAAAGAATAAATGATTGTATAGAAAGAAGTCTTAACGGTAAAGCACTGGATTCTAACAGTCGTGAAATGAAAGCCTTTTATGCGTATATAAAATGGCTGGGGCAGAAAGTAACGCGTAATGTAAAGCCCAAAGGTGCTGGCATAGAAACAATTCCCTTTATGGATAGAGCTGCTGATATAAAAAATGGACTTTACGTGTATAAAAATAAATGTCAACGATGCCATGCTGCCAACGGTGGTGGAGTGTTAAACCCTGATAGTACAGAATATTTATTCCCTCCTTTGTGGGGAAAGAGAAGCTATAATATTGGCGCAGGCCTTTATCGCATCAGCCGCTTTGCCGGTTACATAAAGCATAATATGCCGTTGGATATGAAGATTAATAAAGAGGTTTCTTCCTTAACGGATGAAGAGGCATGGGATGTTGCAGCCTATGTACTCTCACAGCCGAGACCTAAAAAACAATTTCCAAATGACTGGCCCGATATCAACCTGAAACCTTTTGATCATCCTTTTGCTCCTTATGCGGATAGTTTCACTGAGCAACAACATAAATACGGCCCGTTTGGCCCGATTGTAAAAAATAAAAAATAATTGTATGAAAAAATTATCGGTCATTTTTGCTTTGCTGTTTATACTTGTAAACATTGCAAAAGCCCAACAAACAGATTACAAAGTTGTATTTGATATGAGTACCAGAGATTCAATAAGTCAGCAGGCAGTTATCAAGGAAGTGCAGTTGATAAAAGCTAATAACCCTGCTGCCAAAATAGAAGTGGTAATATATGGGCAAGGACTTAACCTGGTATTGAAAGAAAAATCCAAACATGCGGAGATCATCAGCAAATTAGCCGCAGATCCAAATATTGATTTTAAAGTTTGTGCCTTTACTTTAAAACATTTCCAGATAGAGGAAACCAAACTAGTGCCAGGCGTTATAATTGTTCCTGATGGTATTTATGAAATTATCAGCAAACAGCGTGATGGCTGGGGATACATTAAAGTGGCTCATTAAATATTTTGTCATTAGTTTATTTAGCTCTGAAGATTGAAACTACAACCGATTTTTTTTTGAAAATAATACAAGCGGTATTAAAAATGGAAAAAGACCCGCTATGTGTTTATGGAAAAAAGGAAGAGATTTGCGACAATACTAAAAAACCAATTGTAATAGTTTTCCTTTACCCGAATTGATTGCAAACATTTAATAAAGCAAAAATGATTTCAAAGCAAAAGAACTCAGCAAATGTCATTTCTGAATGAAATAAAAGTATGGACAAAATAAATATTTTTTAGCATTAGTAATTCTTTATATCCACTGCTGCAGATGATCAATCAGCAAAAACTCTGATTACTTTTACAAATCTTTTTTTATAATGATCTCCAAAGTTTGTTATGGTCACAGCATTTGCACGGCCAGAGGTTGAATGAATAAATTGTAGGGTGTCCGTATTTTCTGTTATAATGCCCATGTGTCCCACAATTCTAATCGAATCATTTGTTCCTGTAAATAAAATCAAGTCTCCTTCTTTTGCATTTTTTATTGGTATTTCTCTACCTGCATTTGTAAAACCGACAGACGATCTTGGTACTTTTAAATTAAAATGATTAAACACATACGTTATAAATCCGGAACAATCGAATCCTTGTGAAGGATCGCTTGAAGCATATTTGTACGGGATTCCTATTAATGACTTTGCAAAAACAACTAATGCATGTTTAGAAACATTTCTGATGTTTAAATTTTCATGCTGAATATTTTTTGTGGTATCTTCTATTGTGGCATCATTATGTATATAAGCGGATGTTGTTTCTGTATGGGAGATAGAAGTCAGGCTATCCATCTTATTTATTTTTGAACTGGAATTCTGACAGGACAAATTCATCAAAACAAGTAGAAAAAGAATTGAAACTTTCATAAATTAAAAATACAACATGCATCTGGTAAATGATAAAAACGAAATGATTTTAAACATCAATAAAATATAATGGTACACTATTTAAAAAGTTTTTTAGGCATCATCACATTTACATCAGATCCTTTTGCAAGAAATACAGATGCGGGTTTTACATCTTGTATAAAAGGAACAAATTCGGCTCCGTATAATGTTTGCACATTACAGTTAAGTGTATAATCAATAACCTTATTTACCTGCCAGCGTGGATGTGCAAGTGAATACTCAATCGTACTATGGTTGTTGAGTTTATTGTAACCATAATAATGTTCAAAAATAAATTCTTCTTCAGAGCCGGTTGCAATATCACTTAGATTAGCGTCCGCCTTTATCATCATTTGATTCCAATCCTGTTTTTTCTTTTTCCACTTATATATAACCTCCAGTTTATTTTGTTCGTAATGAATGCTATGGTTCATTTTTGCCGTACTGTAATGCTCATTATAAAATGTGTTTGCAATTATGGATACCAAACCACTCGGTACAATTTCAGAAATAAAACCAACACCTCTTTTCCAATTTTCCCCATCAAAATATTTAATATAATAACGCAGGTTTACTTCTTCAAAATTTATAAACCCGGGCCATTTTATGCCCATTACTTTAGTATTATTAAATAAAAAACCAACCACACTCACCAACGCTTTTCCATTATATAAATCTATTTCTGTGTAAGGTGGTAAATGTGGTTGTAATATAGAAGCATCCACTTCATAATTAAACATCGCAAGGTATTCCCAACGTGCCGATAGAAATATTTTTGAAGACATACTAACTTATTTATTTTGTTTGAATATCTGGCTTTGCATAGGCATACCGTGTTATCAAATTTGTTTTATAATATCCATCCAATCCATTGCTGCAAATAGAATTTGCTTTATCCAATTCAATAAAACCATCTACAGAAACAATATCATTGATAATTTGTACTGAAATAATTTTTCCTATAACAAGAAAGGTATCGTTTAATGCTATAGGCAAAATCTGTTGTAACGATAATGCATATTTCACTTCGCTCTCTTTTACAAAAGGCGCAGGTATATTTTCTATGTACTCCGGTGTTAGTCCTGCTTCTGTAAACTCACTTATTCCGGCTTCATAACTTGCGCTTGTTTGATGGGCCTGCTGCACAAATGATGGATGGATGTGATTGAGTGTATACAAACCTGTTGACTGTATATTGGCCAGCGTATGAGTGGATGCTTTTACAGGCCGGTTAATAAATCCAACCAATGGCGGATTGGATCCTATATGAACAACGCTGCTGAAAATTCCGAGATTCGTTTGTCCGGATTTATTTACAGTGCCAATAAGGTTTACTGATTTAAAGCCTGTAAGGCTATTTATAAAATTAGCACGGTAAATACGTTCCCATGATTCCTCCGTAAAATTATAATGTAACATCCAGTAAAGTATTTAACATTAAACATCAGGTTG
>JBKJSZ010000265.1:0-5149 GCA_046593675.1 Ferruginibacter sp. | reverse complement strand
ACGACGGCTTGAGAACGATCCCGCTTAGCCGGGACAGAATAATGAGCGGAAGACCAGGCTCGAACTGGCCACCTATAGCTTGGAAGGCTATCGCTCTACCAAATGAGCTACTTCCGCTTGTAATAAATTGAATGCTGATCAGATTGAAATGAATCAAAATACTGGAGCAATCAAAATGTTCAAAGACCTAAGTGGGCAGTGGTGGATTCGAACCACCGAAGTCGAAAGACAGCGGATTTACAGTCCGCCCCATTTGGCCACTCTGGTAACTGCCCATTTTTCTGAGCCGAAGAAGGGAGTCGAACCCCCGACCTGCTGATTACAAATCAGCTGCTCTACCAACTGAGCTACTTCGGCTTATAAAAAATTATTAAAAGAACTATCCCTTCAATTTAGCAACTTTTACTGCATTTATTTTTTGGGAAGGCAAAGGTAAGAGAAAATGATTAATACCAAAACTTTGAAATTATTTTTTTTAAGTGCCTTGCAGCGTAACTCAGAAACCCTTCTTAAAATGATATACATCTGTCCATTATTATCCCGCTGAAACCTTCCTAAAAAAAGAATCCCGGGAGCATTCAAATCTTTTTTCTTTTTTGTTTCATTAAAAAGATCATAGCAAAAAAATCCAATAACAATTCAAAAAAAATCCTGCAGGGTTTCTGCAGGATCTGATAATGTTAGAATGACTTTATGCCGCCATTTTTTCTTTCTTCTTTTTTATTTGTGTAATCACAGAATCCATCGCTACATCAAAACTTTCTTCAAATGATTTGGAAGATTGTTTTACAAAAAATTCTGAGCGTGGGATCATTACTTTTATCTCTACGATTTTATCTTTTATATTATGAACAATGTTATCCAGTTTCAGATATATATCCACTTTAGTGATTCTATCATGGAACTGTGTAAGCTTACTGATCTTTTTCTCTACATAGGAAATCAATTTTGAATCAGCATCAAAATGAACTGTTTGAATGTTTACGTTCATAAACCATTTTTTAATTGTGAACTAAATAAAATAATGAGGTAGCATTAGATAAATAGGCAATGATTTATATTGAAGAGACAAATATTACTATCTGTAAATTATAAAAAAATGCCCTTTAAAACAAAAATAATTTTTTACTGAAAATTCAATTCTGTCATAGATTTTTTCTGGGTTTAAGGTTTAGGATGAGCTTGTGAATGTATGTTTTTCAACCGCTCTATAGAATTATGGGTGTATACTTGAGTGGCTGCCAGGCTACTATGCCCCAGCAATTCTTTTACGGCATTCAGATCTGCCCCATTACCTGTTAAATGAGTGGCAAACGTATGTCTCAGTATATGTGGGCTTTTTTTATCAATCGTGGTAACTAGTGATAAATATTTTTTTACCATAACATATACCATCTTCGGCTGCAGCCTGGTTCCTTTTTTGGACAGCAACAAACGTTCACCGGAATGTCCGAATATTTGTTTTTTCTGATCCATATAATTTCTGATACGGTTAACCATATCATTACTCACCGGAATGATCCGCTCTTTACTTCCTTTACCATATACTTTTATATAGCTGTTACCAGCATCCAGACTATGATCCTGAAGTGACAATAATTCTGATTGCCGCATGCCCGTATTGTAAAGTAAAGAGATTACCATCCTTTCTGTTTCCCCTTCAAATCCTTCTGAAAAATCAACATGTTGAAGCAGCGTATCCATATGTTGCTTTTCAACGTATTGAGGCAATCTTTTGCTGATTTTCTGAGAGTGAATGGTAGCCACCGGACTTAGAGAAATTTCCTGCTGCCTGATCTGGTATTTAAAAAAAGATTTGAGTGTAGATATTTTACGGTTGATGGTTCTGGATACATTGCCTTCCTCTTTGGAAGCTGCCAGCCAGGAACGAATATGAACCGCTTTTATATTCTGTATAATGTTCTCTTCAAAATGCTCCAAGGCATATTGCTGAAAATATTGCAGGTCGGTAGTATAGGAAAGTATGGTATGCGGCGAATACCTTTTCTGAAATTTCAGATAGTCCAGATACTTTGAAACCGCGATGTCGAATGTTAGGGGCATAAAAAAACTGATAACCAAAGATATAACGGTTATCAGCTTAAAAATATTGCCGGATAGATTATTCGAATTTTCCTGTTGCTACTTGTTGCTTATAAACAGCTTTAAGTACTTCAGTACGACGTCTGATAGACGGTTTCATAAAAGCTTGTCTTTCTCTCAACTGCATTAATATGCGGCTTTTCTCAAATTTCTTTTTGTATTTTTTGAGTGCCTTATCGATGTTTTCGCAATCTTTTGAATCAATTATGAGCATTGTAATTCCTTTTTTTTATAATTACCGTTCTTTAAGACGGGCCGCAAAGATAAAGGGTTTTTGGTAAAAAAATAAAATCTTCTAACAAATTCCGAAATTTGATACATGTTTACAGGAATCATTGAAAATACGGGCTGTGTTACTCAAATAGAACTAAACGGAACCAACCGTACATTCTGGATTTCCAGTTCTTTGGCAAAGGAACTTAAAATTGACCAAAGTGTGTCTCATAACGGCGTTTGCTTGACCGTAGAAGAAATTAATGTAGATACGTATCGCGTTACGGCAATTGAAGAAACACTTCTGAAAACCAATTTGGGCAAATGGCAGAAAGGCAGCAAGATCAACCTGGAAAGATGTATGCAGATGAATGGCAGATTAGATGGGCATATTGTTCAGGGACATGTGGATGCTACCGGCATGTGTAACAAGATTATAGAAAAAGATGGAAGCTGGGAGTTTGTGATAAACATTCCGGAACAATTTAAAGGTTTGATGGTAGAAAAAGGTTCTATCAGTTTGAATGGAATCAGCCTTACCATTTTTAATGTAACGGACAATAGTTTTACAGTTGCGGTAATTCCGTTTACCTTTAATCATACCAATATGCAACAGTTAAAAGAAGGCGATACGGTAAACCTCGAATTTGATATGATAGGTAAATATGTTCAAAGAGCCATTGCAGTTAACCAGGCAAATAAATGAAGGAAATAAAAATTATTCCTGCACTTACAGGGATTCGTGCCCTTTGCGTTTATTTGATTTTTCTGAAACATTTTGAGCCATTTAATAAAATAAAGCATCCTTATCTTTTTGCATTCTTTGATCAGTTTTATATTTTTCTCAGTTTCTTCTTTGTTTTAAGTGGTTTCGTTATTTATTATAAATACCACTCCGTAACATTATCTGAAGGCAGGCTCCGAAAATATTTTATACACAGGATAGCACGCATTTTTCCTATTCTGATCATTCTCACTGCTCTCACATTCTGGCTCGGATACAGGGAAGGATTATATGATAAAGCCCAGGCCATAAAACTTTTTTTGCTTAATATCACGCTGCTGAAAGGATTTTCCTCGGAATATTACCTCACAGGCATTGGGCCCAGTTGGAGTTTATCTGTTGAAGAATTATTTTATCTGCTTGCGCCAGTTTTATTCATGATAGGAAAAAATATAAGAACTATTGCAAAGTTGTTATTGATCATTTATGTAGCAGGATTTATTATTACAATATTTTTCATTCAGTTTCCCAGAGATGGATTTTTCAACAGTTTTACTTTTACTTTCAGTTTTACTTTTTTTGGCAGGTGTTTCGAATTTTTTTGCGGCATCTGCCTTGCCAAATTTTTTCTTCATAAAGAAAATGTGGTGGCACAGATAAAGGCAAAATCCGTAATGGCTACAGGCTTTTTAATTGTTGTAATTACATTAATTTGTTTATGGCAAATTTCTATATCCTTTCAAACAAGACATGGAATAGATATTTGGGCCGGGATTGCTTTACAAAATCTATTACTCCCGATAGGAATCGTTTTTATTTACTATGGACTCATTTACTCTACCGGAGCCATAACAAGGTTTTTTTCAAGCCGCATCATGGTGGCACTAGGAAACAGCACCTATTCTTTCTATTTATTACATACCAGTTTTGCCATCTCCTTAATTTTCAAATATGTGAGTGATAATTTTTTTATTTCGCTGGCCTGCATGATGTTGTTTGCATATATTTTTCATAAACTGGTAGAACAACCGTTAGCAATTTTGGTTAAAAAATCCGGTGAAACGAAATGATAAGCACCATCTTACAAATCAGGTACAGGCATGCAGTTATTCTGGGATCCATATGGCTCGCATTGCAGCTATTTTTTTTATTTCAATTCGGAGTTTTTACAAAACTTGAATCGCGGCAATACCTGGAAGTAGCTCAGCATCTTATTTCAACAGGGCATTATTTATCTGATAATTTTATCTTCTATTCCGTAATTATATGGCTCGATGCCTTTTGTTTAAAAACCGGTGCAAGCTTTGGATGGATCGTTTTTATACAAATAATACTCAGTGGCATTTCTTTATTTAATTTCTATCGGATCATTTTCACTATTAATAAAAACAGGAACATTGCTTTTGCAGTAACGCTTCTTTTTCTGGGCATGGTTTATTATCATGTGTATAATGTTTACCTTTTTTCTGAATCCATCTTCTTCAGTCTGTCGGTAATATATACTTCTATTTTATTCTCCATCCAAAAGTTTAGAATTAAACAGCTTTTAATTGTATTGTTTTTGTTGTTGATACTTTCGATAACAAGACCTACCGGAATATTTTTTTTCCCTGCCACGATACTGTATTTTTTATCAAAATTTTTGTCAGTAAGATCATTTATCGGCTATGTGACTCTGGGCATTGCCGGAATTATCCTTTTCTTATTGTTGCTGAACAAAATGTTGGGCGCAGGAGGTGCTTTAGATTTCAATATTCCTTTTAATAAGAATATGATCATATGTGGAGTTGAAGGAAAGGAAAATTATAACGTTGTAAATGATGCCAATTCACTTTCAGGTATGTGGGATTTAGTATGGCAGCATAAAAAAATATTTACTGAATTAGCATTTAAAAAAATGATAGCATTTTTCGGGCTTTACAGACCTTATTATTCTTTCAGCCACAATGCTTTCATAATGAGTTTATTTTTTTCAATTTATGCCATAATCATTTTCAAAATCCGCAAACTGCTTACAAAATATTTACCGGTATCTATCTTCGGTTTTACACTTATCTTTTTATTAGGTGTTACTGTTATTTTTTCCTGTTATGCCATTCATCACAGGAA
>JBKJSZ010000182.1:0-8964 GCA_046593675.1 Ferruginibacter sp. | reverse complement strand
AGGTTGTATAGGTTGTGTTTGTGTGAATGCATCTAAAGGAAGTGGTTTCACTTCACCTTCTGATGGAATTCCTTCCGGTGATAATTTTGATATTGATTATGTGGTTCATGAAATTGGGCATCAGTTGGGCGGCAATCATACTTTTTCACATGCTAACGAAAGTACAGGTGTTAACAAGGAAGTAGGGTCAGGAATTACCATCATGGGATATGCAGGCATCACCAGTCAGGATGTTTCCAATCATTCCATCGCTTATTATCATCTGGCAACCATAGCTCAGATTCAAACAAACCTGGCCTCTAAAACGTGTCCGGTTACTACCAGCATAACAGCCAATAATGCCACGCCAGTTGTTGCAGCGGTTTTAAATTATACGATACCTGTGAGTACACCCTTTGCATTAACAGGATCCGCTACAGATGCCAATAGCGATCCTCTTACTTATAGCTGGGAGCAAAACGATAATGCATCCTCTTCGCAAACAGGCGCAAACAGTATTGCAATTGTTACAAAAGCCACTGGACCAAATTTTTTATCATTCAGCCCTACAACAACACCAACCCGTTATTTTCCAAGATTATCAACCATACTAAGTGGTGGCGTAACTACCGGACCGTTGACAGGCGGAGATGCTGGAACAAATATTGAAGCATTAAGTTCTGTAGGCAGAACATTAAATTTCAGATTAACAGTGAGAGATAATGCCGTCTACAGTTCAACTCCACCTGTAAAAGTGGGACAAACACAGTTTACAGATATGGCGGTTACTGTTTCCAGCGCGTCAGGTCCTTTTTCTGTTTCCGTCCCCAATACAAATGTATCTTGGGCGGCTACTTCTACACAGACCGTAACCTGGAATGTAGCGTCTACTACGGCAACGCCCGTGAGTTGCGCAAATGTGAAAATTACATTATCTGTAGATGGAGGACAAACCTTTCCTTATGTATTAGCGGAAACAACCTCTAATGACGGAACAGAAATAATTACAATCCCTTCCGTAAGTGCTACCACAACTGCCAGAATTAAAGTGGAAGCAGTAGGAAATATATTCTTTGATATCTGCAATACCAATTTTACAATAACAGCTGCTTCTAATGGCTTTGAATTTACTTCACCGGCTTCCACAAACATTACCTGCGGCAGCGGATCAACAGCTTCTGTTTCGCTAGGTACCACTGTTACGGGTGTATATACCACACCTATTAACCTTTCTGCCTCAGGCAATCCTGCAGGAACAACGGTTACATTCAGTTTAAATCCTATAATACCGGGAAATTCTACCACGGTTAACTTAAATAATGTCAATACACTTTCTGCCGGCACCTATATTGTTACTATTACAGGTGTATCCGGCACTATAACAAAAACAAGAGATCTTACATTTATTGTGGTTGCTGGTTCTACACCTTCCATCACTACTCAACCGGTAAGCCAGTCTGTATGTGCAGGAACAAATGCCACGTTTAGTGCAGTAACTTCCGGAACTGTTATCGCCTATCAATGGCAAATCAGCACAAATGGTACAACATTTTCTAATATTGCTGGAGCAACATCTTCCTCTTATACAGTGGTGAATCCTGCTACATCACAAAATGGAAATACATTCAGATTAAATGTAAACGGGCAATGTAATTCTCCGGTTTCTAATATTGTTACACTAACCATTTCTAACACACCAGTTGTACCGGTGATAAATCCAACATCTGCTACAGTATGCGTGGGCAATATTCAATCTTTGAATGCAGCTTCCACTAACAATATAACCTATGCTTTTGGAACACAGGCCGCAACAAATACCGCTGCCAATACAAGTGCAGGATATCCTGCTCCGTATACTTTATATTATGGAGGACAAAAAATGCAAATGCTGATTAAAGCAAGCGAATTAACTGCAGCAGGATTTACAACCGGAAGTATATTTGTTGATATTCAATTTCCGGTAGTTTCCAGAGGCGCAAACTGGGGAAGTACGGTAACGGCATTGAATAATTTCAAAGTGAGTATCGATACTACTATACTTAACACTTTAACCACTTTCAAAACAGGATTAACAACTGTGGTTGCTGCAGCCAATTTTAGTCCCGCTGTTGGCTATAATAATACGCATACATTCAGCAATGGATTTACATGGAACGGCATCAATAACATTATTATAGAAACCACTTTCTCAAACAATATAACTGGTGCAACTGGTGATTTGGTCACTCAATATAATAGTCCTGCAGGATATCAAAGTACAATTGTGTACAGGGCAGATGGTGTAACGGCAGCAGTGGCAGCAGCAGCTACAACAGTTAATTTCAGTTATACTTCCCGTCCTGATTTTAAATTAAACGGAACAAACGTTTCTCCAATAACCTGGTCGCCCTTAACTAATCTTTTTACAAACGCCGCTGCAACAACATCCTATACAGGCACGCAAGCTTCCACTGTTTATGTAAAGCCTGCTGCTTCCGGAACAATTACTTATACAGCAACAGCATCTGCAGGATCTTGTAATTCTTCACAACAAGTAAGTGTAACGACACCTGACATAACAGCGCCCACCGGAACAAATGGTTCACGTTGTGGTACAGGAACAGTTGCTTTATCGGCAACATCATCCGGCAATGTAATAGACTGGTACCCGGATGCTACTGGTGGAATTGCATTGAGTACAGGCACAAATAATTTTACAACGCCAAATATTGCTGCAACTACCATTTATTATGCGGAAGCACGAAATACAACTTCAGGATGTATTTCATCTTCACGTACAGCGGTAACAGCAACGGTTAACCTAACGGCACCGGCATCGGGCACAAACGGACAACGTTGCGGAACGGGTACAGTATTAATATCGGCTTCCTCTTCTGGTAATGTAATTGACTGGTATGCTGCATCCGCCGGTGGAACCGCATTAACAACCGCTTCGAATAATTTTACAACGCCATCCATATCTTCCACTACCATTTATTATGCAGAGGCACGAAACACAACTACAGCATGTATTTCATCGTCACGTACAGCAGTTACAGCAACGGTTAATATAATTGCTACTGCAGCGGGAACAAATGGACAACGTTGCGGCACTGGTACCGTTTTAATATCTGCTTCCTCTTCCGGTAATGTAATTGACTGGTATGCTGGATCCGCAGGAGGAGCGGCTTTAACCACTGCATCTAATAATTTCACAACGCCAAGTATTGCTGCTACCACAATTTATTATGCAGAAGCAA
The DNA here is from genome assembly GCA_046593675.1 of Ferruginibacter sp. Classification (GTDB taxonomy): domain Bacteria; phylum Bacteroidota; class Bacteroidia; order Chitinophagales; family Chitinophagaceae; genus Ferruginibacter. The sequence goes on along the minus strand of JBKJSZ010000182.1, from coordinate 5,746 downwards.
GAAACATATCAACAGGCTGTATTTCTACATCCCGAACATCCGTAACAGCCACGGTAAATTCAAATCCGGCAACACCTACGATTTCTGCAGGAGGCCCCACTGTCTTTTGCAGTGGCGGGTCTGTTACACTCACTTCCAGTTCGGCAAGTAATAACGTTTGGAGCACAGGAGCCAACACGCAAAGCATCATAGTTACCAGTTCTGCAAATTATACCGTTACCGTTAACAATACTTCTGGTTGTTCAGCTACATCATCTGCCAAAACCGTAACGGTTAATGCATGTTCTGTTACTTTAAACCTCAAATTATTTTTAGAAGGATATTATACAGGAAGTTCAAATATGAATACTACTTTATTTGATCTTGGAATGAATACGGCAACAACTTCTGTTGATACCATTACTGTTAATCTGTGGTTACCGCAGGCATTAAATAATCCAACGCCGGCATTTACGCAAAAAGTTATTTTACAGAAAAATGGAACTGCTGTGGTTGACTTTCAGGGAGCAGTTTCCGGAAACAACTATTATATAGCATTGAAACATAGAAATCATTTAGAAACCTGGAGTGCTACCACAATTCCTTTTACAACCATCACCAATTATGATTTTAGTACAGGTGTAAATAAAGCATTCGGGGATGGTATAAATCCTTCTATGAAAAACCTGGGAGGAAATGTATTTGGTTTTTATGGTGGAGATGCTAACCATGATGGAGCCGTTGATGGCTTAGATTTGGGAATGGTTGAAAATGGTGCATCGTCATTTGAATTTGGATACAACAACAATGATATGAACGGAGATGGTGCTACCGATGCACTTGACCTTACATTAATTGAAAATAATGCCCCCTTATTTTTATTCTATGCACGACCTTAAAATTTAAAAAGAATACCCCAAAAATACCCCGGTCTTTATCGGGGTATTTTCATTTTAAGAATTAAATAAACTTCAATTTTATACAGATGATTTAAACATCACTTCATTTATTATTTAATTCTGTGTTTATTTTATGAGACAAATTCTAATCGTTTTCCTACTGACAACTTTTTCTGTAAAAGCATTTACTCAACAATTACAACGTGATTCCGGCAGAATAAAAAATAATACATTTTATAAAAAAGGGAATGATCACATTGACCTTGCTTTGGAATTTGAAATTAACCGTACTAAAGATCCTGTGACCGGAAAAGTGCCACGTGAATTATTAGCAGAAGCAAACCGTGAAGCAAAACGTTCTCAGGAAAAAAAAAGATCAGACTTGATTGCAGGCAGAACTACAACGCTGTTGAACTGGACAGAAAGAGGTTCCAACTCTGATGCGGTGGGACCAAGCAATGGAAACACAAGACCTAATGCAGCAGTTACTTCCGGAAGAATGAGAGCAATGTGGGCTGATTTAAGCGACGCCTCTGGTAATACCGTTTGGGTAGGAGGTGTAGATGGGGGAATTTGGAAAACGAGTAACATTACGGTCTCGCCTGCAACATGGGTTCTTGCAAATGATTATTTGAGCAATCTTGCGGTAAGCGGAATATGTCAGGATCCGTCCAATACAAACGTTATGTATTTCTGTACAGGCGAATCATTTTATAATGCAGATGCCGTTAATGGAAATGGCGTATATAAGAGTACAGATGGTGGCGTAAATTGGACGCAATTGAGCAGCACTTCATCTTATACAACATGCTCAAAAATTTTATGTGATGCAACGGGGAATGTTTACCTATCAACTATCGATTACGGAATGAAAAGATCTAAAAATGGCGGATCAACATGGACAGATATAACTCCTACCGGATTAACATCAAGGATCGCTGATTTTGAAATCAGTTCTACGGGTAGAATGCATATCAGTTGCGGCCTTCATACATCTTCCAACGGTTATCGCTTTACAAATAATCCTTCTACTGTAATTAATTCAACTTGGGTTGCCGCAACCACTCCCTTTAAATTTCCTTCAGGTTCCAACAGTCGTGTGGAAATGGCTTGTACAGGAAATGTTTTATACGCTGCACTAAGTAACTCAAATGCCATTGTAGATTCTGTTTCAAAATCAACAGATGGTGGTGTTACATGGATAACAAATGCACTTACAACTACGGCCAAACAGGCATTAAATGGATCAGGCAGTTCCAGCCAGGCATGGTATTGTTTGACTGTTGGAATACATCCAACAAATCCAAATTATGCGATGATAGGAAATCTGAATATCATCAAAACAACAGATGGCGGAGGAACATGGGTAAAAGGATCAGAATGGGCTGGAGGATCAGGACAATATGTTCATGCAGATCAACATGCTATTTTATGGTATAACAACGGAAACCGATTATTATTCGGATCAGACGGAGGTATCCATTTTTCCTCTGATTCCGGTACCACTATCCGCGACAGAAATGTAAACCTGCGGATTAAGCAATTTTATTCTGTTGCCATACATCCCACATCAGCAAATTATTTTTTAGCAGGCGCACAGGATAATGGAGTGCATCAATTTAATACCGCCGGTTTAGGGGCAAGTGTAGAAGTAACGGGTGGTGATGGCGCATTTGTAGCTATTGATCAGAACCAGCCTCAAATTCAGTTTGGGGCTTATGTATACAATTCATTCAGAAGAAGCATAAACAGCGGTTCAACATGGGCATCTGTTGATTTTTACAAAGGCACTAATTCAGCTCCTATTATTTTTGGTTCTTTTATAAATCCATATGCTTATGATAATACCACAAACATCATTTATGCAGGCGCAGATGGCGGGGAAATTTTCAGATGGTCAACTCCACAAACAACTGCTTCGGGATCCTATTATCAATCAACAAACTGGCCATCCGGAGCAACGTTACTAACAGGAATAATAAATCTGTACGGCAATAAAATTTCAGCTGTTACCGTTTCCCCTAATATTTCAAACAGGTTGTATTTTGGAACAGAAAATGGCAAACTGATTTATGTTGATAATGCGAATACAGCTGTATCCAACATGGCAGGTACGAATATAACCGGAACATCTTTTTCAGGAACGGTATCTTCTATTAACTTTGGAACGGATGAAAAGAATATAATAGTCACATTATCCAATTATAATATCACAAACATTTGGGTAAGTTCCGACAGTGGCAGAACATGGACAGGTATTGACGGCAATCTTGCTAATATGCCCGTTCGGTGGGCAATGTTTTATCCGAACAGTAATACAAAAGCCATCATTGCCACAGAAGCCGGAGTTTGGGAAACAGATGCAATTACAGGAAACAATACTGTATGGACTGCGAATCCAAGTTTTCCCGTTGTAAGAACTGATATGCTGCAATACCGTAGTTCTGACAGACTCTTAGCTGCGGCAACACATGGCCGTGGTTTGTTTACTACAAATATTCCTGACTGTACAAATACACCAACCATTACAGTAACACCTGCGTCTGCAAATTTTTGTTATGCAGGATCACCCATAACACTAACCGCATCCGGTGGTAGTACATATAGATGGAGTCCCAGCACAGGATTATCAGCTACCGCAGGATCTACAGTATCAGCCAGCCCAACCAGCACAACAACTTATGTTGTAAATGGCTTTGATGCAAACGGATGCAGCAGTAGTGCCACCACAGTTATAACAGTGTTACCCGGAGTTAATGTTTCTGCCATAGCAATGCCTCCTATAGTTTGCAATGGTGGAAACGCAACGTTAACTGCCACAGCATCACTTTCAACGTCATCGTATTGCCAACCAGTATATGTTAACGGTACAAACGGTGGAGATTATATATCGCAGGTAACGGTAGCAACAACAACCCTGAACAATTTTTCTGGTGCATCGGTAGCTCCTTATTATACATTATTTCCTGCATCAGGTAGTTCAACAGGAACTTTCAACGCAGGATCATTATATACAATTACGGTTAAAGGGCAAACAAATACGAGTAGCTATATCAGAGGGTGGATTGATTACAATCAGGATGGTATTTTTTCCAATATGGAAACAATTGGTACTTCATCAAATGCAGGATTAGTAAGTGCAAATTTTCAATTCACTATTCCACCAAGTGCATTAAATGGAACTTCCCGTCTTCGGTTAAGATCCAGTAATATTTATCCGGGTGCAGGAATTGATGAAGCATGTGGTAGTATCAATAGCAATTTCGGAGAAACCGAAGATTATATTATTAACATTACTAACGGTGCGAATGCATTCTCTTACGTATGGTCACCATCAACTTTTTTATCTTCTACAACATCTAATACTGTAACTGCCCACTACGTTTCGAATACCACTTCCTATACTGTGACCGCCACCTCCGGAATTTGTTCTGCATCAGCAGTTAGCACTGTTAACTTATCCAATATATCCCCACCGTCTGCGTCAAATAATTCGAGATGTGGAATAGGAAATGTCAACATTTCCGCAAATACTATTACCGGTAATACCATTGATTGGTATGCCTCTTCTACGGGTGGGGCAGCATTATTAACCGCGTCTGATAATTTTACAACGCCAAGCATTGATGCTACCACCATCTATTATGCAGAAGCAAGAAATATTTTAACAGGTTGCATATCTGATTCCCGAACAGCTGTAACAGCCAACGTATATTTAAATCCGGCAACACCCAATATTTCTGCTGCAGGCGCTACTATCTTTTGCGATGGAGGATCTGTTACACTCACTTCCAGTTCGGCAAGTAACAATGTGTGGAGCACAGGTGCCAACTCACAAAGCATTTTGGTAACCAGTTCCGGAAATTATTCCGTAACAGTAATCAATGCTTCCGGTTGTACCGCTTCCTCTGCTATAACAGCAGTTACGGTAAATGAGTGTACTGTCAATTTAAATCTTACCTTATTTTTAGAAGGTTATTATATAGGTGATTCTAATATGAAGACCACCTTATATGATCTTGGAATGAATGCTTTCTCCACTACGGTTGATACCATTACAGTGAATTTATGGTCACCAATTGAATTAAACAACCTTACACCGGCATATACACAAAAAGTTATTTTACATAAAAATGGAACGGCAGCTGTTACCTTTCCAGGAGTTGTTTCCGGAAATAATTATTATATAGCAGTAAAACATCAAAATCATCTGGAAACCTGGAGTAGTGCTGCGTTGGCATTTTCTACAACTACCAATTATAACTTTAGTACAGGCATCAATAAAGCATTGGGAGATGGTATTAATCCATCTATGAAAAACCTGGGAGAAAATGTATTTGGTTTTTATGGTGGTGATGTAAACCAGGATGGAGCCGTTGATGGTCTAGATATGGAAATGGTTGAAAATGGAGCATCATCATTTGAATTTGGTTATCATTATAATGATGTGACCGGTGATGGAGCCACTGATGCTCTTGACCTTTCTTTGATTGAAAATAATGCACAATTATTTTTATTTTATGCCCGACCCTAAAAGAAGAAATAAATGATGTTATAAACTTCGATTTATACAATATTTTAATTTATATTGAATATAAAGTCCATCTTTATATAGATATAATTGTATATGTCATCTGTTTATAAACTGTCGATGTTTAAAAGTATAATACTGAACTGTCTATTCTCCCTTATTTGTGTAAATGCTTTTTCACAATTAACACCTGATACGGGTAGAATAAAAAATAACAAACTACATAAAAAAGGAAACGATCATATTGATCTGGCATTTGAATTTGAAATACAACGAACAAAAGATCCAGTTACTGGTAAAGTGCCACGTGAACTTTTAACTGAAGCAAACCGGAGAG
>JBKJSZ010000119.1:0-5852 GCA_046593675.1 Ferruginibacter sp. | reverse complement strand
GTAAAATTTAAAGTTTTTACAGATACAAAATCAATAGAGGTTTTCCTGATGGAATCACGTGCTGATTTTGTAGGTGCAGTTTTTAATTTTTCTTTAAGGGTGATATCCATATCATATGGATCATATTCCGGCTTACTTACGGTTTGAGAATAACTAGCATATACAGGAATCGACATACCGATTTTCTTAGGCAATAACTTTCCTAATTCTAAAGTGGTAGCTACATCAAATTGTAAGAAATCATCACGGTAACGATCGTTGATTCTTTGTTCCAGTGTTCCGAAACCTGTTGAATGTGTATTGGCAGAAATGGATAAAGTTCCCAGATCTGCGAGGTTAACATCTACTCTGCCCAATGCAGCCCAACCACCTTTTTCATCTATGGACGATAAACGCAGTTCATTCACCCAAATCTCACCACAGGCAGATGGAGAATTTGTATTTTCTACACCGATCAATATTCCTTTTATTTCAGCGAGATTAGGGCTTCCCATTACAGAATATACTTGTCCGTTTGCTTGTATTTCTTTAAAAATTTCTGTTACAGCAGAAGATGATAAATTACGGTTTTGTTTGATCTGGGTAAGCCTGTTCAGGTCAACTTCCAGGGAGTTTGCCGGGTTCCATAATGAATCATTATAGGCATCCGTATCCGCATTTAAACCCAGGTTCAATGGTGTTAATTTTAATGGAACCCTGATCTCATAGTAATTATTTACAAAATCATTACCTATCCTAACAATTGCCGTAAGATCATTATCCTGAATGGTATTCGGTGGCTTTACCGCATTTTCCGCATGAATATACATGGACAACGTACGGAATTGACGTAAATCACGATTTGCGAAAGTCTGAAAAACACCTTTCGCATCTTTTTTACCGAGATTGCAGAATTGCAAAGTCATTGACTGTTCATTCTGTAAAAGGTTCACCCCGTTATTACTGGTTGTTTGAACACGTTGAATTTCTCTTGGTGTACGATAAGGTAATGGTGTTCTTTTATCATTCTCTTCAATATTTACTGCCCCAACGTTTAATATTGACGAAGATGCCGCACTGAACATGCCGGTTGTATCTATTTTATACTGAAATTTACGCCACATATTTCTGGCAAGCTGCAATTCACCGAAACGAACCACTACGGTATCTTCAAAATCAGTGAGGAACATTCTGATAAAACGGATAGATTTAAAGTCGGGGATATTACCAATCTTTTTATCATAACTGCTTATTGGAATTCTTAACTGGTACCACGTTTCTTCTCTCTGTACACCATTTACCGGATTAACCGTAACCACCTTTTTATCAACGATATAATTAGAACCGATAGACATCACCGGATCTGTGGAAGGTTTGATATCTACCACATACTGAAAATATTCTTCTGTTTCCTGCATGGAATTATCCCTGTTCAGATCTTCTGCATCCGGATATAAAGTAGCCGCCGAAGTAAATGCGCCGCCGTTGTTTATGGGTGAATTTCCTTCAGGACTATTGTAATTTTTATATCGGGCCAGAATACCATCTGATGCCACAAAAGAACCATCTCTGTAATGTCGGTAATCATCCGTAGAAGGATCTATCAAAGCTTGTTGGTAAGCTAATGAACCTGCTCCAAAATTTGCAAGAATTTCATCCAGGTAATCCTGTCTTCTTTTTCTAACTTCTGCTGTATCATTTAATCCATCCAAACCAATATCCTGGTATTCCCTGTCTGCCGGATCATTACTGAAAGCATTGGTCACCTGAATCGGATTTTGCGGTACAAGTCCCCAAACTGTTTCTACCACAGGCGCAGGAATATTTGGAGTAGGTAAACCATTTTCATAAAACCTTCTTCCATCTTTCATGATGTCTTCTGAAATATTTCCAAGATTGAAATACAATTTACCACCTGTGCTATTTTGAGTATTAGGATTAATAAAGGGATCCTGTACCCATGCTTCAATAAATTCTATATTTCCGGTTTCAAAATCAGTTTGGTCTATGTTACGCATTAAACCACCAAATTTTGTTTTTGGATTTTTGAAAGTTCCGTTTGGATTTATTTCTGCTATGGAAGTCTGAAAATTATACGGACCTCTTTCCTGAGGATAATACGCCAGGTCAAAAGTTACCAGTTGATTTTCTCCGAAACCAGTTGTTCTCTGTGGAAAAATTTCTTTCTGATATACAATTCTGGTACGAGGGTCGCTTAAAAGATTGGCATCAGTAATTGGATTATTACCGGTTCTGAATTGTTGTAAAGCTTGTTCGATCTGATACCATGCGATCTTTGCACGGCTTTTTCCATAATTAATATCATTGTTCAGTGCTGCTTCCGGAAACAGCAACACATTACTCTGCGGTTTTGTTGCTCCTACGGGAACTGAAGCAAGCGTCCAGCTTATGGGAGGAAAACGCAAGTCAATTCCTGATTTGCTACCTTCAAAATCATCTATATATATGATACCATTTTTACCGCGGCCAATCTGTGGTGCATGACCCGGTTTTAAAACTGCGCCTTCTCCGTAAACATTTATACTGGAAGGAGCCGTTGTGGTATAGAAAGGAAGTTTGTCTAAAATTTTGGTCAGACGCGGAAGGTCTCTTCGGTAATTTACATCAAGGCCATACATCGTATTTCTGATAGGATCTTCATTCAGATTTACTTTAGTAAAAAACGGTCTCTCGCTTAAACGAACCATAGATCCACCAAAAGACAATTGCTCTTTAGCTGTATTTTTTGCCAGGTAATCAAGCCTGATTCCCATATACGAACGTTGCTGCAAACCAAAGGATGCATTATTTTCATAATTCACCTGCACTGGCAGACCTGCGGCCAATATTGCCTGATTGGTTACCCGAATGGTTCCAAGATCATAATTAATATCATAATCTACACCTTCCTGTAATAATCTTCCGCCCGCTGTTACTGTAACAGATCCCGGAGGAATATTAAAGCCAATACTAATGTCGGCAGAACCTGATGTTTTTGCCTGTCCTTTTAAAATATACCTGTTCAGATTCGGGAATTGTTGCGCTACAGCTTTGATGGAATCATACAAAGTATAAAAAACAGTATCTCTTACATTGGAAGGAATCGATGTATATACTTGTTTTGCCAAATCTTCGCCGAAAGGTTCCAGAACCGGAAACATTATCCGGCTATAGGGTGAGGAAACAGTAAAACCTTCTACATAATCAAATACACCATCCGGCTGAGGATCAAGTTGGCTGTTTAACCGGTCAAGGTTTAACAATGAAATGATAGGAGTGCCCTGATTAATATCACCGAACGGAACATATCTTTTATTTCCTAAACCTGGTTCAAGGTATAATACATCTAATTTGAAATCCTGTGGTGTTAATACACCATAACCGATTGTATATACATTCTTCATCATCAGATCCCAGATTGGAAGTGAGGGCCTTTGTGAAGTAGCTTTTAATAATTTCAGGAATAATATTTTTTGAGTAGCAGAGCTGCTGTCAGGTGGAATGTCCTGGGAAAATTCACCGACCTGAAATATTCTTCCATTGAAAGAATACTGATAAGCAACGGCAAGAACTTCATCTGGTAATAAAGGTTGATTAATGCTTAAAGAACCTAATTGCCTGTTGTAAGAATATTGAGTTGAGTCTAATTTCCTGGCGAATGTTTTTTCAAAATCCTGAACCGGGTTCAAACCTAAATTTCTAAGGTTATTAAAAACCGCAGCGGGATTTCGAGCATCGGGTGTATTGATTACCTTACTATACAGATCATTGGAACCATTGGTAGGATTTTGCAATGACGTTAGTACATTCACTAAAGGTGGCTGTAAATAAGGATTGGTTTCAGCAAGATCAGTAAGACCTACAATATCTCTTGTTTCTATAGTAACACCTACCCGATTTGTAACCCATACTTCCATTCTTAAAATCTGCACAGGGCTTGTAATGGCCGGCAGTTTAGACATGATCTTATTAAAATTATTGCGGAAATATTGTGCTACAAGGAAGTGCCGGTTCTCTTCGTATTCATCTGCCCTGATCTCAAATGGCTGGGAAGCAGCGCCACCTTCCAGATTCATATTCTGGCGTTGAGATTTTTGATTGGCCAAAACAGTTGAAATAAATAATTTCCCAAACTGTAGCTGTGTTTTTAAACCGAATAATTGTTGTGCTCCGGGAATTAAAGTTCCCCGCGAAGGAAAATTTACATTACCGGCTTCAAATCTTTTGATGATCTCATCATCTTTACCTGAATAATCTAATTTCAGTTGATTGTCGAGATCAAAATTGGCCAGCGTATTATAATTGATCGGGAATTTTAATTTGTCTCCAATACTTGCATTCACATTAAGTTGTGCATTCATATTGAAATCCAGTCCACCATTTTTACGGGCTCTTTCCGGTAAAGTTGGATTATCAATTTTTTGTCCCTGGTAACCGGCTGTTATATCCACATTACCCTGAGGACTGATGTCAATTTTTCCATTTCCAAATAAACGGTTGAATAAATTATCGGTAAGAGCCAGTTTAGGTTTAATGAATTTATTTCGGTTGAGCAAGGTGGTGGTATTGCTGCGTTGCCGGAAATAATCATTTTCAGATTCTTTATACCGCATTTGCCAGAATTCTTCAAAAGAATAGCTGATGGGAATTCTGTAATAACTGGTTCCTATATTCTGATACACAATATATCTTCTGGAGATAGGATCGTACACCACTGAATCGCGAAGGTTTGCAGGATTATTAAAATCATACACACTTCTGACGGAGGATAAATAATCGCCTCTGTAATCGTTTATAGGAAAATGTAACCGGTTAGTGTCTGTCTGATTATTATTTGCAGGAGTTTGCGCCGTTGCGTTGAACGAAATAATTGCTAATAAAAAAATTATAGATATAATACTATAGCCCGGCAATATTACAATAGGTCTTCTAAGAAGCGGCATCAAAAATAATTAAAGTAGAATTTCTGTCAAATGGCTTTTAACGCTTGTTTAATCACATCTTCAAGACGTGTGAAGTTATTATTTGTACCCATTGTTTTTTTAATGGCCTGTTCTGCCTGCGCTCTTACAATACCTAATGAGGTTAAAGCAATTAACGCATCGGCTGCCAAACTATTGCCGCTGAACCCAACTTCTGTATTGGAAATTCCATGTTTTCCCACTTTGTCCCTCAATTCCAACACTAAACGTTCGGCAGATTTTTTACCTATTCCCTTCACATTTTCCAATACCCTCGTATCTCCCTGGGCTATGGCATTAACCACTTCTTCAGGTTTGAGTGATGACAACATCATCCGTGCTGTTGCTGCACCAACTCCCGAAACACTGATCAGATGTTGAAAAATTTCTTTTTCTCTCAGATCAAAAAATCCAAAAATGGTATGACTATCTTCCTTTACCTGAAAATAGATATACAACTTTACTTTTTCCAGTTTTTGCAACTCTGAATAAGTATTGAGGCTGATATTTACCTCATAGCCTACTCCGTTTACATCAAGGTAAACCAGTCCGGGACTCTTAAAAGTTAGTTTTCCATCCAGATAAGCATACATAGTTACGAAGTACTAGCTACGAAAATAAGAATATTTTGTGTGCTACCTCGTTAAAAATCCAAAACGTTTTTCCTGTATTTTTGACTCCGTTTAAAGAATTCAAAATCAGGTAATAATAATGCATAAATTATCGGCAGCAATAACAGCAGTGGGTGGATATGTTCCGGAATACAAATTGACGAATAAAATTCTGGAAACCATGGTGGATACTACTGATGAGTGGATCAAGAGCCGTACAGGCATTGAAGAAAGAAGGATTTTGAAAGGGGACGGATTGGGAAGCAGTTTCATGGCCGTTGAAGCCATTAAAAATTTATGC
>JBKJSZ010000107.1:0-3956 GCA_046593675.1 Ferruginibacter sp. | reverse complement strand
GCTGTAGAATCCTGATCTGCTTTCTGCATCACCCCAGCTTTCCAGCCAATGATGATTGGGAATAACAAATTTGCATAACTCCGTTGTTTCATCCATAGTGCTGTTGAAAGAAACCGTTACCGGCACTTTAGCCAACAGGGAACCCAATTTATTTCCTTCTGCAAAACTGTAAACAGGATTGCAACCTTGAATTAATAAAGCACCGATAGTTCCACTATTAATATCGGTCATTAACTGATACATTTCTGCATCAATGCCTTTACGTGTATTTAAAGTAGTTCCAAAATCTATGGTAGCGCCATTGGCACCGATGATTTCATTTATTGCATTAACTACGGTTTGAACATTCACGTCATTGCTGCCAGAAACTACTAATGCTGCTCCTTTATTTGCCATCAATGAGCGGGCCGCAAGGTCGATACCTTTATTCAGGTTTGCATTTACAGTGGGTGCAGAAACACCACCACCTAATTTAGCCAGTAAAGCCAGGGCAATAGCACCGGTTTCAGATGGCTTGTGTATAAAGCGGTCATCTGCATTTGAACCTGTTAAACTCATCATACTTTCAAACTGAATATGACGACTTAAAGTTGATTTCTCACCTTCCAATTTCCGGTTGATGCTGTATTGTTTATTGAATTCAACAGGACTTAACCATGATCCAAGAAAATCAGCTCCTAAACTTACTATAGTACGAGCTCTGTCGAAACGGTAAGTTGGAATTATTTTTTTTCCATAACTCGCTTCGTTGGCGAGTATGATTCCACTACAACTCATAGCATCATATTGAATATGACGGCTTCCTGCAGGATATTTTGCCATAAACTGGCTGATTATCTGGAGCGTGGAAGGAGAGTTAATGGTAGCAGTAAGTAATACAACCGGTTTACCATTGATACCTGCCATGGCATTTGACACGAGGTTATCCATTGCCTCAAATGTGCTTACTTCTTTATAATCTTTGCCATTCAACTGAAGTGGGTGACGAAGTCGGGTAGTATCATATAAATCCAAAACCGAAGCCTGAACACGGGCACTTGTGGCACCACGGGTAATAGACGACAAAGCATTGCCTTCAATTTTTATGGGTCTGCCATCCCGTTGTTTCACCACCACACTCACTGCATCACCGCCATCTACAAAAGTAGAAGCGTATAAATTTGCAACACCAGGTATTACATTATCAGGTCTTTGTAAATAAGGAACGGCCTTTCTAACAGGCATTTCGCAACTTGCTGCTAATGCTGCCGCTGCTGTGCTGAATCCCAGGTATTTTAAAAAATCGCGACGAGGCGTTTTACCATTGAATCCCTGGTCAATATCTTCCAGCGGAAGCAGATCTTCTTTGAATTCCTTATCAGCAGAATCCTTAAAGCTTTCTGTTTGATGCAGTTGTCCAAAATTTCCCCAGTATTTATTTTGACTCATAGTACAATTTGAAGATTCATGTATTTGAAAAGATGGAATTAACCGTGCATGGTCACATACTTTTCTAATACTGTTAGTAATGGCATTTCTGACATTCAGTTCCACCGATATTCTCAACCGTTACACTGTCCATTTTATGATTTTTTATATCCGTATGGAACTTTTCATAAATGCTGTAAAATTTGTTTCCTTCTCCTGTCTCTTTATTATAGAAATCAACTTTGCTTTCGCGATGGCAGTTAATACACCATCCCATACTCAGATCTGCAAACTGATATACCTCCGGCATTTCCTGGATATTACCATGACAGGTCTGGCATTGCTGCTTACCAACTGTTACATGCTGGCTGTGATTGAAATACACGTGATCGGGAAGGTTATGAATTTTCACCCATTCAATGGGGCGGGAACCATCCGGTGCACCATCTCCATTGCGATCAGGGTTGTATTCTTTGCTATCTGGATTCCAACCTGCATATTTATATAATTTTTGAATCTCCGCTGTTCCATCCACAGAAGTTCCATCTTCTTTTACAATTGGATCTCCGGCATAAGCTTTCACCGCAATATGGCAATTCATACAAACGTTTACGGAAGGAATACCTGCATGTTTACTTTCCTGGGCAGATCCATGACAGTATAAGCAACTGATCTGGTTTACTCCGGCATGCACTTTATGAGAATAATAAATAGGTTGTTCAGGCTGATAATTTTTCATTCTGCCTAAACCTATGGCACCATTTATTGTATAAAATCCACCCAAGCCAAACAACAATAAAACACCTGCCATCAGGTAGGTTTTATTACGATAAAATGGAACCGGTTCGCCTCTGTGAACACCTTCTTTTTCGTCTGTTAATTTGCGAAGGTTGCTGTTTACCTGTAATAATATAAAACCAACCAGCGCTAATACTAAAGTAAGTATACCGAAAAGTAAAGAGTTGTCAGAAGCAGGCGCACCACTTCCGGCCGGACCAGCTGTTGCAGATGGAGCAGGAGGCGTATACGCATCAACATAACCCAGGATGGCATCAATTTCTTCATTCTTTAAATTCGGAAAAGCCGTCATAACGGTTGGTTTCCATTTACCGAACAAAGTTTTTGCATAAGCATCTGTAGCAATCATCCCGGCAGGATTCTTTATCCATTTGTACACCCATCCATCACCGGGTTCACGATCTTTCCAGCCCTGAAGGGCAGGACCTGCAAAATCTTTATCTGGTTTGTGGCAAGAGGCACAATTTGCTTTAAACAGTGCTTCTCCATTTTGAGCGGCAGCTGAATTGGTAAAAAAAACAGATAAGAGAACTATGAAACCTAGGGAAAGATTTGTTAAGATTTTTCTATAGCAGCTCATAAATATCGGGGCTAATGTGGAAAATTTCCTGATTTGGATGCAAAAATAAGGGTAGATGCCGACAATATACTAACAATTTAATATTTTTTTTTCCCTTGCCAGGCTTGACTTTCAGCGATTTGCGCCATAAGCAATATTATGATTGTCATGTATTTGTAAACAGAAAAAATATGGGTATAAATTCCAAAACCTAGATTTATTTATAACGAATAAGCACCTTTGTGTCATGTTTGAAAAGCTGAAAAGCAAATGGAACGTTTCCGGAACAGAATTTTTTTGTATATTCTCCACCTTCGCAGTTACAGGTACTTTTACAGCATTTGTAAGCAGGTATATTAATATCTTGTTTGAAATGCCCCGTTTTTCGATGGCTTGGTGGTCATTGAAAATTGCCGTACTCTTAATTGGCTACCAGATCTTCCTGTTATTTTTCGGTTTTTTGTTTGGGCAGTTTGCATTTTTTTGGAAATATGAACGAAAAATGCTTTCTAAAATGGGTTTGATCCCAAAGGAACATATACGAATGGCCATTTTTGCCTCCGGTAGCGGAAGTAATGCCGAAAAAATTATTGAACATTTTAATCATCCTTCTTATAAAGGTGTTCGGGCAAAAGTTTCTTTAATTATATGTAATCATTCAAATGCAGGTGTTCTTAGAATTGCTGAAGCGCATGCGATACCATATATTATTATAGAAAAGGAAAAATTTTTAAATGGAGATTCTTATTTACCTCAATTGAAAAAAATTGACTTCCTAGTGCTCGCAGGTTTTTTATGGAAAATGCCACAAGCTTTAATTAAAGCATTCCCAAAAAAGATCGTAAACATTCACCCGGCATTGTTACCAAAATATGGAGGAATAGGAATGTATGGCCGTTATGTTCATGAAGCGGTAGTTTCACAGCAGGAAATAGAAAGCGGCATTACCATCCATTATGTAGATGAACAGTATGATGAGGGTGATATTATATTCCAGCAAAAAATTCAATTGGATCAGAACGACGACGCAGTAAGTGTTGCAAAAAAAGTTCTTGCTCTGGAACACCGTTATTACTCTTTGGTGATTGAAGATATTTTAAAAGCAAAATCAACGTTAAAACGAAAAGCTTTTCTTTAGCCTTAGTTTTCGTTTATTAGTTTCGGACTTTATGAACAGAATTTACCAGGTCTC
>JBKJSZ010000054.1:0-3816 GCA_046593675.1 Ferruginibacter sp. | reverse complement strand
ATTTGAATTTAATCATAACCACAAAACTTATCGATAAAACGAAAATTTGTGGTGGTTATTGCATCCTCTTTAAACATTTTGAGGAACGATATTGTCATAGGAGAATAACAGATTTATAATAGTTATTCACTTTCGGGGATATCTTTTAATAAACAGTTGCAATATTTTTTCTAAAATGCATTGATATGTGAAAAGAAAATGTAGCTTAGCCGTTGAGTAAACACAGGTTTCTCTTAGGAAATACAGATGTTGGATGAAATAGGAAGTATGTGGTGTTGCAGAAATCATCGAAGTTTTTCATAGGGGAATCAATTTTAAAGTAGAAACTTACTTTCATTTTTTATATTAAATTCAAACACATGGCAACAAAGAAAAAAGCTGCTCCAAAAAAAGCTGCTTCAAAAAAAGTAGCTCCTAAGAAAGCGGCTGCAAAAAAAGCAGCCCCTAAAAAAGCGGCAGCAAAAGCTCCTGCAAAAAAATCTGCTCCTAAGAAAGCTGCACCGAAAAAAGCGGCTGCAAAAAAAGTAGCTCCTAAAAAAGCGGCTAAAAAAGCTCCTGCAAAAAAAAGAAAACCTAATGCTGCATTCATGGCTCCTTTAATGCCAAGTGCTGCTCTTGCTGATGTAATCGGTAATAAAGGTGTTCCGCGTACGGAGGTTATTAAAAAAATATGGGAGTATATCAAAAAGAATAAACTTCAGGATATGAAGAACAGGAGAATGATAAATGCCGATGCAAAGCTGAAAGTACTTTTTGGAAAAGCACAGGTATCTATGTTCGATTTAGCAAAAATCATAAATCAGAATCTTAGCAAATAAAGCTTTTCAGATATGTATTTAAGCTCTCTTTTCAGAGGGCTTTTTTTTTGAAAGGCTAATGTTATGCTAATATTTCATTTCGTGGCTGAATATTTGATTTATAATATAAAACTATCATTAATGAAAAAATTATTTACAGGGTTGATGGCGTTCCTGATTGTATCGGGCGTTACGGCAACAAAACCTATGCACGAAAGGCCAGTTAAGGCTTCAGAAGTAATCATCTATCTGTCAAAAGATAAAATGATTTCCCTTTACGAACTGGCTACCATGAGCCGGTCAGAATACGAGGTATTAAGAGGAAAAAAACTGAATTTATTTGAACGCATCCATTTAAAAATTGCCCAAAATAAATTGAGAAATGATATGAACGGCAATGGTGAACTGATAGGTAAAAAGTATGAAAAAATCGCGGCTCCCCGTTCTGAAATGAACGGTACTTCAGGATTTCATCTGGGTGGAGCTGCCTTAGGTTTTTTCCTGGGACCTATTGGAGTATTGATAGCATACCTGTTAAAAGATGAGAAGAAAAAGAACAGAGTGATGTGGGCGTGGATTGGATTTGCTGCGGCACTTGTGCTGGGACTGGGAATTGGATTTCTACTGTAATAATTTTATACTCTATCATACAGGCTGAATTATTTCAGCCTTTTTTTATGCCATAAACTGATCTATTTTTTTTATTTCATTCCGTTTTGGACCGTAGCCTGTATATATGTTCTAAAATACCCGCACTCTTTTAATACTTCTTTGTAATAATCAGTTGTGTTCATATTTTTCAATTCCTCAAAATAAATACTCGCTTTAAAATCAGCGTTATCATTCGGGTGTTCTACATTCAGCCAGTTATTATGTTTGCATTTTGCCATCATCCAAATACATTTTGCTTTAAACTCTTTGTTTTTTGTTAATGCCGATGCTTTTTCATAATATTTTAAAGATTCCGTGCAATCGAAATAACTCGTTTCCTTTAAGAATCCTGATAAATTGCTGTAATTGATAAACGCATAATCATAATACAACTTTTCAACAGATCTCATTCCCCGTAAATTGCCATACCAGGTGATATTGTATAATCCATTGGCCAGTAAAAAATAATTGTTTGCTTTTTCTTCATTATTTAAGGCATGCTCTCCTTTATCTTTCAATTCTATGAGTTTGTTGATAAATGTAAAGGTGTTGTAAGATGTTTTAGATGGAGTTGCATTGTCGCAATCATGGCAATCAACTATTCTACTGTTAAAAGGATTATTTGAAATGAAATTTTCTTCCTTGACGGTAAATTCTTTGTATAAATTTTTAGCCGCATCAAAGTTAAATTCATACAGGTAATTTATAATCAGAATTTTTATCAACTCATTTTCATTCAAAACATAATCGTTTGCTATGAAACTTTCAAATTCAGTTTTTTGTTTTTGTTGTAAAAAGGTAAGTACCTGTCTCGTATATTTGGAATTTATATAATGAAGTTTACCAATGGGATAAGTTAGTTCCTGCTTTGCATAATCGAGTTGTTTTTCATATAAAACACTCATCCTTGCCTTAATATAACGTATGGCATTGCTGTTTCTTAAAACAGGGTTGTTGAATTGCTTAATCGTTTTTATATGCTGATACAAATCGGCTTCTGCAATTTTATCAATCTTTTGTAATTTTTGTATTGCCAGAATTCCTTTAGTGATCTCTATTTGACCTATCAATAAACTATCTGTATTCTCATTAGGAATTTGCTGCATCAATTTATCAGCAGACAACGTATCTTCATTTAATAAAGAAATATGTACGGCTGCAAGTTGCCATAGAACCCGATCATTAATTTTATTTTCATTCAACACTTTCTCAAAAAAGTTTTGAAGATTATTCGCATAAACCTGGTAATTTTTCTGGAATTCTTCATCTGCCTGGCCCGTATATTTATAAGAATAAGGCGCCTCATTAAAATAACCATAATTGACGGGATTGTGTAGTAGGTTTATTTCTGCCTGGTTAATCGAACGGGAGAGTAGCAATTTTAGTTTTTCACTTTTTGGATCGAGTATATATATTGCCTGCATAGCTGTCAAAGGATCACCATAAATTCCGGAAATTTGCCAAGCGGATATTTTTTCTGTGGTAGAACATAGAGCCAATGTTTGATTCCAGTCAGCGTCTTCCTGTGGATGAAAACTTTGATGCGCCACTAGTTTTAAGGGTGGGAATTCATCAAATAAAACAGCATATAACCTGTTAGCTTCCGCATAACGTTCTAAGCGGTATAAACTCCGGGCCTTACTTCCTAATGTTCTGTAATAAAGGGAAGTATATTTTTGGGAAGGTGGATATTCTTTATCTAAAAATGATAGACACGCTTCATAATCAATGATACTTAATGCCCGGGCAATTTGAAAACCATATCGGTTTTTTAAAAAAATATTTTTCTCGGAAATAAATTTATCCCTGCATGTTTTTTGAAAACTGTCAATTGACTTTACATTATACACAACAGGTTCCCATCCACCTTCTATTGGGTTGTAAAATATTTCTCCCTTTTTTGCCAGTAGTAAATAGTCAATTACCCCAATATATTTTTTCTTTGATAAGTTTTTTAATAAGGAAAAATGGTGGTCTTGTTTATTAAATTGTTTTTTAAGAGCCTGTTCTTTTAAGGCGTTCAGTTCTTCCGGTTTGGATTGATATACCAACCATTCAATATCTTCTTTGGATATTTTATTTTTGAAATAATGCTGCCATTCCTGCGTATTTAATTCTGTTAGGGAGGTACCTTTTAATTCTTCATAATTAAAATTGCCGTAATACATTTTATTGGAAACAAAAAAAGGAATTTCATAATCTTGCCTGATAATTTCCGGTGTAAATACAGAAGATTCATTCAGATCCGGATCATCGCCTCCGGAACAGGCCATTACAACCAATAAGAAAACTGACACAATAAAAAAACTATTCAAAGACAGAATATATTTTTTCTTTGATAAGTTTTTTAATAAGGAAAAATGGTGGT
>JBKJSZ010000257.1:0-16018 GCA_046593675.1 Ferruginibacter sp. | reverse complement strand
GTATCATCAAAAATTTCCACATACCATTTTACAATTCCTTTTGGAATGTCAAAACCTTTTGGCATTTCAATATCAGCGGGTTTATCTTTTAATTCCTGTGCTGTTTTTTCTTTACAGGTAAAACGGATATAAACAGATGTTCCGGGATAAACTGGTTTTGTAAAACGTAATTCATCAATACCATAATTCAGTAACACCGGATTTTTATCAAAACTGTCCACAAATAAACCGGCAGCCACACTAATTATGTAATAACCATGTGCAACTTGCTGATCGAACATAGTACCATTAAAATCGGTAGCGGTTTTATGTGCATAAAAATGATCTCCACTTAAATCTGCAAATTTGTTAATATCCTCTTCGGTGATCAATTTTTTTTCCGTAACGATCTGGTCCCCGATTTTTAAATCTTCAAAATATTTTTTGAAAGGATGTATTCCGGGATCTGTTCCTTTTGCATGCGGCTGATACACATTGCTGATAGCCGTGATCATATTTGGTGAACCCTGAATGGCAGTGCGTTGTAAATAATGTTTTACACCTCTAAGTCCGCCCATTTCTTCCCCACCTCCGGCTCTTCCCGGTCCACCATGAACCAACGACGGCAATGGGGAGCCGTGGCCAGTACTTTCTTTTGCACATTCATTATTTAAAACTAAAATTCTTCCATGGTGTGTAGCAGCTCCCAGTACATAAGATTTTGCGATGGAAGTATCTGCAGTAACAATACTCGATACCAGGCTTCCTTTTCCTTTTTTGGAAAGATCAACCGCTTCCTCAATATTTTTATAAGGCATGATCGTACTTACAGGTCCAAAAGCTTCTACATTATGCGGCTCATAAGCATCATGGGGATTTTCATTCACTAATAAAATAGGGCTGAGGAATGCACCTTTTTCTGCATCGGCATCTATAACGGAAACGCTGTCTAAAGAACCATATAAAATACTAGAAGATGCCAGTAATTTTTGTACCTGGCTTCTTACTTCCTGCCTTTGTCCTAAACCTGCCAGTGAACCCATTCTCACTTTTTCATTGATTGGATTTCCGATGGGTGTTTTTTGTAATTCCGGGATCAATGTTTTCCATACATCTTCCATTTTATTTTCCGGTACAAATATTCGACGGATCGCTGTACACTTTTGTCCTGCCTTTACGGTCATTTCTCTTTTAACTTCCTTTATAAAAATTTCCCATTCAGGTTTGCCGGGTACAACATCAGTTCCCAACACAATACAATTTAAAGAATCCGCTTCCATATTAAATGGAACACTTTCAGATAATATGGTAGGATGTGACTTTAATTTTAATCCCGTAGTGGCGGATCCGGTGAAGGTTACAACGTCCTGCGCATTGACGAAGTTTAACATGTTACCAGCACTACCACATAATAATTGTAAAGCGCCTTCGGGTAAAATTTTGGAATGAATAATTTCTCTTACCACAGCCTCCGTAAGAAAGCAGGTAACCGTTGCAGGTTTTACTATAGCAGGCATGCCCGCCAGTAAATTCACCGCAATTTTTTCAAGCATTCCCCATACAGGAAAATTATAGGCATTGATGTGAACTGCCACACCTTCTTTTGGTACAAGAATATGATGACCCATAAAAGTGTTCAACTTACCTAAAGGAATCGCATCTCCATCTAAACAAAATGTTTCGTCCGGTAATTTTCTTCGGAGAGAGGCGTTGGAAAATAAATTTCCTATTCCTCCTTCAATATCTATCCAGCTATCTACTCTTGTTGCACCGGTTAATGCGCTGATCTCATAAAATTTTTCTTTTTTCTCCATTAAATGCATAGCAAGCGCACGCAACATTCTTCCTCTTTCCTGAAATGTCATTTTTCTTAATGCTGTATTTCCTTTTGCTCTTGCATATAAAAACATTTGTTCCATATCAAGACCTTCAGTAGAGGTTTTAGTGATTAACTCGCCGGTTATGGCATTGTATAATTCCTGACCTTCGCCATCTCCTGCCATCCATCTTCCTGTAATATAATTTTCTAAAATTTTCATTTTCCCTTGTTGAGCTAACAAATCTACACAATGAAAAGAAAATGTACTTTTAAATCAATTATGAAAAAGATCATCTACCTGGTGCTGATTATGGGCTTATGCCAGTCAACCTGTAAACAAACAACAGATCATTGCAAAGGAAATGCTGTTCCGGATTGTATGTGTACGCAGCAATATGAACCGGTATGCGGATGCGATGGTAAAACGTATGGAAACCCTTGCATGGCTAGATGTGCCGGAATTAAAACCTGGACAAGAGGAGAATGTAACTAAACCAATGTGTTAAACTGTCGCAAATGATGAGTGACATGTTTAAAATGTAAAAGAATCCATTCTTCTTTGTTGAGCTCACCAAATACAGGGTGCAGAGTGGTGTCAGATGGATGATTTTCAAAATATTTGAAGAAATCATCTATCGAGTTCTCCAGTAACACTTTTGCTTCTGCAAAACTTGCTGAACGAACTGGCAAGGCATCTTCACCTATAACGGATACAGGCGCTTTAGTATTTTCTTTAAAAGGTGTATCACTATTTAAAAATGCTTTGTATTTAGGTAAATGTTCTTCAGGGGTAGCAAAATCGAAATGAATTTGTCCCGCAGAAACTTTAAAAAAAGCCGCAACATGCTCCGTCATTTGCCAGGCATTCATTTTTCCCCATGCAGATAAAGAATTTTCATTCAGGGAGCGAATGATATTAATGAATTCTGTTTTAATAAATTTTTCTTTGTCTGTCATGCTGCAATTATCCTTGAATCAATTTCTGCACATAAAGAATCGAAAATTTCATGGATACTACCTTCACCTTTTACCATGACAACTTTATTGAATTGCTTGTAATAATCTGCAACGGCCGCTGTTTTAGTATGGTATTCAACAATTCTTGCACGAATTACATGCTCATTATTATCATCGCTTCTGCCACTCGTTTCGCCTCTTTTCAATAATCGCTTTACCAGTTCTTCCTCACTTACTTCTAAAGCAAGCATTACGGCAACCGATTCATTTTTCAGGTCCATCAATTTATCAAGTGCTTCTGCCTGTGCGGATGTACGTGGAAACCCATCAAACAAAAAACCTTTTGCATGAGAATTTTCATCTAATGCAGAGCTAATCATTCCTATAACTACTTCGTCCGGAACCAGTTGACCTTTATCCATGAAATTTTTAGCTTCTAAACCAAGCGCAGTTTGACGTGAGATTTCAGAACGCAGCAAATCTCCGGTGCTGAGGTGTTTCAGTCCATATTTAGAAATAATATTTTCGCTTTGCGTACCTTTTCCACTACCGGGAGGGCCAAAAAGTATTAAATTAAACATATTGCGGTTATCGCCCCAGCTAACACGTGTGGGCTTAGTAAATTTTGGAATTACAAATGTAGGGGCTTTTTCACTCATGGTTTAGGGCATATCAATTGCTCATAAAATTTTGTTAAGTAAATATAATATATCGTAGCAGTAAACGGAAAAGGTATTTGGTTGTTTAGAATAAAAATTTAAAATGGAAAAAAAACACGAATATTATTCAAACACAGATGAGCAGCCATTGGAATTGCCGGATGATCAATGGAAAAAACTATTACCGGCAGACATTTATCACATAGCCAGGGAGAAAGGAACAGAAAGACCTTTCAGCGGAAAGTATTGGAATACAATGGATATGGGTAAATATTATTGCAATGCCTGTGGAAATCCCTTATTCACCAGTGATGGAAAATTTGAAAGCAGTTGTGGCTGGCCTAGTTTTTTTGAGCCGGTAAAAAAAGGAAGCATCATTTATGCGCCCGATAACGCTTTTGGAATGCGGCGGACAGAAGTAATGTGTGGCAGATGTAAAGCGCATTTGGGCCACGTGTTTGAAGATGGTCCGCCTCCCACAGGATTAAGATATTGTATCAATAGTGTAAGTCTGCAATTTGATCCCGATAGAACCAATGATAAAACATAGTTGTTTTGAGATTCATAGGTTAACAATTACTTTTGCGGCAATTCATAGAATCAGATAATAATGGGAAAATTAATTTTAAGCGAATTTGCAGATAGCCTGATCGCTTCGGAAATTGTTAGGTTGGGTGCTAATATTAAAGAAAGAATTAAATCAGGACATAAAGTTTTCAATTATACCATTGGTGATTTTGATTCCTCACAATTTCCCATTCCTGAAGAATTGGAAGTTGAAATCATACAGGCGTACAAAGATGGCCATACGGCCTATCCTGCGGCAGAAGGTGAACTGGATCTTCGACTTTCAATTGGTAAATTCCTTCACCATTATCTGGGATTGAATTATAATGAAAAAGAGATATTGGTTTCCAACGGAGGAAGACCCTTAATTTATGCTGCTTATAAAACGATAGTTGATCCGGGTGATAAAGTGATCTATCCGGTACCAAGCTGGAATAATAATCATTACGTAAATTTCAACCGTGGCCAACATGTAATGATTGAAGCAACGAAAGAAAATAATTTTATGCCTACGGTCGATCAGATACGGCCCCATATTAAAGATGCGGTGCTGATGGCAGTATGTTCTCCCCTAAACCCCACTGGTACAACTTTTAATAAAGAAGAACTCGAAAATATATGCGATCTTATATTGGAAGAAAACAAAAGCAGGGATGAAGGCCGGAAGAAATTATATTTATTATACGATCAGATTTATTGGACGCTTACTTACGGAAGTACACAACATTACAATCCCGTAAGCCTTAGGCCTGAAATGAAGGCGTACACTATTTATATTGATGGAATCAGTAAAGCCTTTGCCGCAACAGGTGTGAGAGTTGGCTGGGCTATGGCACCGGAAGAGATTATTGTAAAAATGCGTTCGTTGAATAGTCATGTGGGTTCATGGGCACCGATGGCAGAACAAAAAGCAGTGGCTAAATTTTTGTTGAATCAACCTGCATTAGATAAATATTTTAGTCATTTCAAAAAAGAGATTTCCCTCCGTTTATATCAAATTCATGCGGCATTTCAAAAAATGAAGGAAGAAGGATTGCCTGTGGATTCCATTGAACCTCAGGGTGGAATTTACCTCACCGTTAAAATTGATTTGAAGGGCAAAAAGACCAAAACAGGCGAAAATTTAGAAAACCAGGGATCTGTTACAGAATATATTTTAAATGAAGCCGAACTTGCATTGGTTCCATTTTCTGCATTTGGTGCCTCAAAAGAAAGCGTATGGTATCGGCTGAGCGTAGGATGTTGTAAAACCGATGATATTCCGGTTATGATTGAAAACCTTCGTACATCTATTTTAAAATTACAATAATCAGTTTCTGTTATTCAGAAAAACAAAAGGAACTTCTTTGCGGGAGCGGATATGCGTTTTTACTAGGTGATGCGCCTGAACAATTTTATATTTATTGAGGTCAATCAATTCATATGCGATAGCAACATTATCGGTGCGTTCCACATGAAATAACAATTCGTGCAACTTATTCACCTCCTGCTCCATGGCCTGAGGTGACATCAGTTCCTGATTAAATAAAACCAGTAAATCACGGTTCATGTTATACATAATATGTACTAATATCCTACGAAACCTTTTTTGTTAGGGCAGCCGCAGTGGTTTTTCCTGGAAGAATTACAACCGGCAAACAGAAGACCTATAACAAGGAGGAAGACGGTGGATGTTTTTAAAATCTTTTGCATAATTATCAATTCCTAAAGTAAACTATTTTCACCAAACATTATTGCACCTGAGCCATGTTTACAGGAAATATTAACATCAATAACAACTCATTACGCGTAATTGTTGCGCCCTTAGATTGGGGGTTGGGGCATGCAACCAGGTGTATTCCGGTAATCAGAGCATTACAAAAACAAGGTATTCAGGTTTTTATAGCTGCAGAAGGTGCTGTAAGTGCTTTATTGAAAAAAGAATTTCCTGACATACAATTTTTATCTCTTGAAGGATATGATATCCGATATTCAAAAACCAAAATTTTTTTTAAATGGAAATTAGTTACGCAGTTTTTTAAAATTCAAAAAAAGATCAGAGCAGAAAAGGTGTGGCTGCATAAAATGGCGGAAGAGTATAAAATAGACGCGGTTATTTCCGATAATCGTTATGGATTCTATTATGATAAAATACCGGCTGTAATTATTACACATCAATTAAATATTAAAACAGGTAATGGGTTAATTGATTTTTTTGCAAGAAAAAAGAATTACGAGTTCATTAATCGTTTTTCTGAATGCTGGGTTCCGGATGAAAATAAAATAGGATACGCCGGCGTATTATCGCATCCCGATAAATTTCCAGAAACGGAAGTGAAATATATCGGTATATTATCGAGGTTGAAAATTATACATGCTGAAAAAAAATATGATTTTTTATTTTTAATTTCCGGCCCTGAGCCACAACGTTCCATTTTGGAAAGGAAGGTTCAAGAACTGATATACCATAAAAAAGATGATTATAGAATTGCTTTGGTTCGCGGACTCCCTCTTGAGGAAAAGAAATTAGAAATTCCGAAGGCCGATGTGTTTAATCATTTATCTGCAGAAGAAATGAATACCATAATGGCTGCTTCGGAAACAGTTATTTGCAGATCAGGATATTCAACGGTTATGGAGCTTTTATCATTGGGTAAACAAGCTATTCTTATTCCCACACCCGGCCAGACAGAACAGGAATATCTAGCTCAGCATCTGTATAAAAATAATTTTTTCAAAACCATTGACCAGGAAACTGTAAATGAAAACATTTTTCAAATAAAACCGTTTACTTTTTCAGCAAAACCGGGTTTCTTGGAAGAATTTATTCAGGATTGGATAAAGAAAATTAATTCACAGAAATAAAAATACCATTTTTGTTTTTATCATCACTTCCAACAATACTGTTACTGCCTTCCTGGTAAAATAAAAATGACACACAATTTGCATATGTTGAAAGTAAAATAAATGCTTCTTTATTGCTTATATCACTTCCACAAATAACCAATTGCTCAAGGGTTTTGTTTTTTAAAAACACCGGCAGCTGATCAATATAACCAAAACAATGGCTATTATCTTTTTTGTGTGATGCAATTCTGCCAATGATAGTTACAGGAACGTTTGCATGTTTCAAAATTTTTATAACATGCGTAAAATTTTCCTGGCTACAGATGATAGCTGTATTCTTAGCGTTGGAAACACTGGATCGCGAATGGGAAAATATTCGGTTTAATTTTGATAAAAAATACTTTGCGTTAATGGCGGTATGTAATAATTTTTTATTTTTTTTCTGATGTTTTTCAACAAATAAATGCATGGCTCCAAAAAAGTTTTTATGATACGCAGCATTTTTTTTCTGAATACTTTCTCCTTTGAAATGCAGGATGGTTGTTTCTGCTAAATACACATTCTGATAACCTGCTTTTTGTATCCGGTAACTCAGGTCAATATCTTCACCAAACATAAAAAAGATTTCATCGAAAGAACCGATTGTATTTAAAATTTCTTTTCTGGTGAAAAAAAAGGCACCGGCAAGTATATCAACTTCGCATGTCTGATTTTCTTTTAGATGATTTGCATAATAGCCACCGAACAGGGATGGAAAAATTTTTTCTAATCCCGACAACTTTCCGAAAGCATTTTTTGTGTTGGGTAATCCTCGTTTACTTTCTTTTAAAAAACTTCCGGAACCATCAATCATTCTTACACCTAAAGCGCCACAATTATCATGTAAGCGCATATAATTTACACAAAGCTCAATTGAATCTTCTGCAATAATGGTATCAGGATTTAGAAACAAAATAAATTTACCCGTAGCCATTTTTAATCCTTCATTATTTGCTTTCGCAAACCCGACATTCTCTGATAAAAATATAAAACGAACATCCGTAAAACGATTTTCAAAATATGGCTTAGTTCCGTCTGATGAATTATTATCAACCACAATTATTTCCGCAGAAATATTTTTTACGGACTTTAATATAGAAATCAGGCAATTCTCCAGGAAGAATTTTACATTGAAGTTTACAATGATGATGGAAATTTCCGGAGAATTCATATCCACGAAATACGAATTTTTATGTCACATCTCAAAATGTTGAAACTTAACCATCATCATACCTTTGTTATCTTTGTAAAATGTTGACGAGTACATTACGCAAAGCAGTAGAAGCAGGAGCCGAACAATTATTACATTTTTTTAATGGAAAATTCACCATCAGTAATAAAGAAGGAATCAATAACTTGGTTACTGAGGCAGACCATGCAGCAGAAAAAGCAATCATAGAAGTGATTCAGTCAGAATTTCCCGATCATTATATTTTGACGGAAGAAGCAGGAGAAATTAAATCCGGGAGCAATTATAAATGGATCATTGACCCAATAGACGGAACCGTTAATTTTTCCAATGGTATTCCAATCTGTTGTGTAAGTATTGGATTGGAGAAAGATGGAAAAATGCTTGCGGGAGCTGTATTCAACCCTATAATGAATGAATATTATTTTGCAGAAAAAGGGAAAGGCGCAAGTTTAAATAACAAACCAATTTTTGTTAGCTCAAAAGATAATGTAGCCACCAGTTGCCTGGTAACGGGGTTTCCTTATTCGTATTTGGATGTGCCAAACGGTCCGGTTGTAGTGTTCGACAGATTATTAAGGAAAGGCGTTCCGGTTCGACGATTAGGTAGTGCTGCCATTGATCTTTGCTGGGTTGCCGCAGGACGTTTCGATGGATTCTATGAACATAAATTACAAGCCTGGGATAGTGCTGCAGGTTTTATAATAGTAGAGGAAGCCGGTGGAAAAGTAACAGATTTTGAAGGCAATGAATTTTCTCCTTATCAACCACATATTCTGGCAACCAACGGAAAAATACATGAAGAGTTGAGAGCATTTGTAAATGGCAAAGTTTAAAATAATCGTATGACAGAAAGAACTGAGATCTCTTCCCTGGGAGAATTTGGATTGATAAACCATTTGGTTAAAAATAATGAAACACGAAATTCAACTACTTTATTAAGTGTGGGTGATGATGGTGCGGTAATTGATCATTTTGGAAGACAAACAGTTGTGTCCACTGATCTACTTTTAGAAGGTATTCATTTTGATCTCGGTTATACTCCATTAAAACACCTTGGTTATAAATGTGTGGTGGTTAACCTGAGTGACATT
Organism: Ferruginibacter sp.; assembly: GCA_046593675.1. GTDB lineage: Bacteria > Bacteroidota > Bacteroidia > Chitinophagales > Chitinophagaceae > Ferruginibacter. The sequence goes on along the minus strand of JBKJSZ010000257.1, from coordinate 6,889 downwards.
TATGCCATGAATGCTATTCCTACTCAGATCACATTAAATATTGGTTTCTCTAACCGCTTTAGTGTAGAAGCGCTGGAAGAATTTTATGAAGGAGTATATGCGGCCTGTAAAAAATATGATGTTGACCTTGTTGGCGGAGATACCAGCACAAGCATAAAAGGATTTATTATCAGCGTTACGGCAATAGGTGAAGTTGCTCCGGGAAGATTTGTAAAAAGATCTACAGCCAATTCAAAAGATTTGATTTGTGTTAGTGGGGAATTGGGTGGTGCTTTTCTTGGGCTCACTTTAATGGAAAGAGAAAATCGCATTTTTAAAGAAACCGGCGCACAACCTGATCTCGAAAACCAGGCGTATATCATAGGCCGTTTATTAAAACCGGAAGCCAGAAAAGATATTGTTGAATATTTTGCGGAAGATGATATTTTGCCAACCAGTATGATAGATGTAAGTGATGGTTTAAGCAGCGACTTGCTGCACATTTGTAAACAAAGTAATGTAGGATGTGTGTTGTACGAGGATAAATTACCTTTCAATGAAGAGGCAAAAGAATTTGCTTATAAATTACAAATGGATCCAACGGCTTGTGCATTGAGTGGAGGCGAAGATTATGAATTGTTGTTTACGGTTTCGCAAAATGATTTCGAAAAAGTAAAATTAAATCCTTCTATCAGTATAATAGGATATATGACAGATATGGAAGAAGGATGCCATTTGATCACCCGGGCCGGAAATAAACATGTTTTGATTGCACAAGGCTGGAATCACTTGCAGCAATAAAATATGTTTTACAAATAATATAATGGTAGTCTTCGTTTTTATGCATTCTATATTCACCCGGTAAAATGATAAAAATATTTGAAAGAAATTGAACTGGAATGCGGTTACATACATTCACCATCGAAATATTTTCGGCAACGGGGAAATAAATTATAAAATAAGGAAATTGCAAAATTGCGATTTTACGCATCAGCTTCTTAGAATAATCAGAATGCCAGGTTATTTCATTTCCTTCATATTCCTGCTTGAATTTTTCTTCTCCAAAAATTAGTATGGTATCCGGGCGTAATTCGTATGGAGAATCATACAACTCTTTTTTTTGTGCGGACAGTTTTAATGATATAAGTAGTAATAAACAAATTGTTTTCATTTTCTAAAGATGAAAACATTTGAGCTCTGTAAAGGAAAAACAGATGTTACAAAATGAAACATATCACTTAATATAATGTATGGATTGTTTTCATGTTGTAAAATAATTTTTAATTATTACAAGGATGGTAACCATACTACGTAATGAAACAGTAATTTTATTTTTTATTAGAAGTATGCGAAAATTTTTGTGGTTTGCTTTTTTGATTGTATTGATGAGTTGTGGGTCAGCAAAACAATATTCTCCCTCAAAAAAATATGCGGCATCGGCTTTACAGAAAGATTATATTTTTTTAAGGAATGCACTCGAAGGTAAACATCCGTCTTTATATTGGTATACTTCAAAAGACAGCATGGATATGTATTTTCAAAAACACTATGCTGCCATACACGATAGTTTAACCGAACAGCAATTTGCCTGGCAAATATTATCTCCTTTAATTGATAAAATACATTGTGGACACACATCCGTATTAATGAGCAAGCAATACAGGGATTGGGCAAAAGGAAAAAGATTGCCTTCCTTTCCATTGTATTTAAAAATATGGAATGATACCATGGTTGTTACCGGATCATTGATTGTAAATGATAGTTTATTTCGACGTGGAACTATTGTACACGCAATCAACGGGTTGACCACCCGACAGATCACAGAGAAAATGTTTTCGTATTTACCGGAAGATGGATACGCAAATACTTTGAATTACATACGTATCAGCGGAAACTTTCCCTATTTCCATAGAAATATCTTTGGTTTATCTTCCTTTTATAAAATTGAATATTCTGATACAACAGGAATACACAAAACTGCAGATATTGAAATGTTTCGTCCCAAAACTGATTCATCAAAAGAAGACAGTACTAAGAAGAATATCTCAAAAAAAATAAAAGAAAAAAATAAAGAAAAACCGGCAACATATTTTCGATCCTTTACCATTGACTCTTCTGGTTATGCAGTCCTGACAGTAAACAGTTTTACAAAAGGGAGATTAAGAAGTTTTTACAGAAAAACTTTTTCCGAATTAAAAAAGAAAAATATCCAGCATTTAATTATTGATATAAGAACCAATAGTGGAGGGAGAGTGAGTTTATCAACATTGTTGTCTAAATATATTTCTGACAAACGCTTTAAAGTGGCTGATACTTTGTTTGCAAAATCAAAAAAGTTGTCTCCATTTACGAAATATTATGAAGGTAAATTTTTGAATAACATTCAGTTGTTTTTTTTAACTACTAAAAGGAAAGATGGATTATATCATGCCCGGCATCTTGAAAAAAAATATTATTATCCAAAAAATAAAAATCATTATAACGGAAATACATATGTAATCATAAGCGGCCCCACTTTCTCTGCAGCTTCTTTATTTTGTAATTCAGTTAAAGGGCAAAAAAATGTACAATTAGTAGGAGAAGAAACCGGAGGCGGCTGGTATGGAAATAATGGTATTATGATACCCGAATTCATATTACCGAATTCTAAAGTAAGGGTTTCTTTTCCTTTATTCCGTTTAGTGCAATATAACCATGTACTCCAGAAAGGAACCGGAGTTCCTCCTGATATATTTGTAGGACCAGATTATCATGCAATAATAAATGGGTATGATCAAAAGATGAAGGTGGTTAAAGAACTCATCAAACAAAAACAAGAAAGAAAATAAAAAACAGGAAATTATAAAGTTCAATTTATCAGGGGTGTAAAGTGAACCGGTCACCGTCTTGTAAAAAGGGAAATTTTTTTCTTATCTCCTCCAGCTTTTCTTTCTGCAACAGGGTTGTATAAATATTTTCTTCATCAGTATAATGATACATGATTTCCCCTAAAGGATCAATGACCATACTATCGCCACTGTACATAATTTCATTCCCATCTTTACCAACCCTGTTTACGCCAATTACAAAACATTGATTTTCGATAGCACGGGCGATCAGTAAAGATTTCCAGGCATGGCTTCTTCTTTGCGGCCAGTTTGCCACATATATCATAACATCAAATTCGGGAGTATAGCCTCTGCCGGTTCCTTTACCAAACTGATCATGCTTTCTTTCGTTTTTAATGGGGGATTGCCGTGACCAAACAGGAAAACGCAAATCATAACAAACCTGCAGTAATATCTTCCAACCCTTAACTGAAGTTATTAAACGTTTATTGCCGGCTTGATAATGCTTGTCTTCACCTGAATAACCAAACAAGTGTCTTTTGTCATACCAACCTGCATCACCATTTGGGAGCATCCATATCAGGCGGTTATAAAATTTTTGTTGCTCTTCAATTATAATGCTTCCAGTAAGAACAATTTTTTTCTCTGCTGCTATTTTTTTCATCCAGGATATCGTTACACCATCCATTTTTTCTGCTAAAATTTCTGGCCGCATACTAAACCCTGTCGTAAACATTTCAGGCAATATGACTATCTCTGTTTTATCAACTGATTCTATTTTTTTACTTAACATTTCGAGGTTAGCCTCAGTATTTTCCCATTCCAGAGCGGTTTGAATAAGTGTAATCGATAAAGAAGACATTTATAATTTTAGCTAAATATAAAAAAACACACTCATAACAAGTGTGTTTTGCCAGTAAGTTAACGAAGTCATTAAATGTTCCCCTGATTATTGTTCTGTTCTTTTGCCACTCTACCGCCGCCTTGAGAATTTTCTCCACCCTTTCTTCCAATTTGACGCATATGTTCACGGTCTCTGCTCACCGCTTCGCCACCTTTTCTGCCTGCAGCTCTTGCTTCTTCCGGAGTAAATTCATGTGCTACACCCATTTGATGAGCTGCTCTTCCGCCTGCACTGGCAATTTCTCTTTGTCTTTGAGGGTCCATTGAAGCAAATCCTCTATTGGAAGTTCCTTTTTTGTTTTCGCTTTGTTGTTGTTGTGCCATGAAATGTAGTTTTATGGTTTTTTAAATGTTATACTTTACATATAAGGCTTCAAGGATTATACCGCGTCATCAGAACTGATTGTTCACGTATCTTATTTAAAGATTATTGTTGAGTTTTAGGTAATTAATAATTTGAATATCAGTAGAAAAAATTGTATTTGATATATTTTATAATTTTTGATAAAATGGTTTTCCCCAAAGATAATTTCGGGTATCAAGTTGGGTAATGGAACTGCAGAGGTGTGCAATCTATTCTACTGAATGGAAATAATGTTTAAAATAAACTTGGCCTTTTTCTGAGCTTCTTATTTATTGGTAAAATATTATTTCATTAAGCGTAATTATTTGATTTTTAAGAATTAAAAAAATTGTCTTCTTTTTCGTACTCTTCTATATCCTATTGTTAAGGAAATAAAAATGCTAAGGAAATCCTAAAATGGAATGTTCTTTGAACATTTATCGCGAAGTGAAAATGTTGAAACTCTCTCAGCAAAAAAATCAACCCGCAAACTTTCTGATCTATTACCTGGAGTGTAACTCCTGATAATCTTGTGTCTGATGAAAATTAGTGCGGTCATAAATCCATATTCCGAAAGAAATCAATTTTTTGTCAATCATTAAAAACACAAACATTTATGGAAACATTCAATTGTACAAAACACCTTTGTACTGGCGTATTTGATACGCTAATGAGAATGCGACAAGGAGGCATCCGTCTATTGATGATGCTATTCTTCTTTGCAGGCTCATTTGTTCCTACAGTTAGTGCACAAACAGGACCGCCACCTGCATGCGACGTCATCAGCGGGCAACTGTTTGCTTGTATTAATCAGGAGCTTACTTACACATCCCGAACGGTATTTGCCGGGCCAGGCGCTATTTACGTCTGGGAATTTGGTTTCAACACTTCAGGGGCATTTTTCGTTTCAGGGCAGGGCACACCTTCCCTCGTTGTAAATACCGGAACTATGGCCGGTCAATACAATGTGAGGCTGCGCATAACTACTGAAAACGGAACTACGTTCTGTAGTTCATCAGTTACTGTGTTGAACATTACGGCAACGGCTACATCCACTCCGATTTTATGTTTCGGAGGAACTTCTACATTAACTGTAACGGCATCAGGTGGTGTAGCGCCTTATTCATATACCTTATCACCAGGGAACATTACGAATTCTACAGGCGTATTTACAGGTTTAACTGCCGGTTCATATACTGTGAATATTGGTTCTACGGCTGCAGGTGGTCAGCCAACAGGTTGTATTGCTTCAATTCCTGTTAATATCACACAACCTTCCGCTCCTTTAGCGGCAACCACAACACAAACAAATGTTCAATGTTTCGGCAATTCTACAGGTTCTATTAACTTAAACGTTACCGGTGGAACAGCACCTTATACATATAACTGGACTGCAAGTGCCGGTGGGGTAATTCCTGCAGGACAATCTGGTTTATTAAACTTAACAGGACTTGTTGCAGGTACATATTCAGTAACAGTTACGGATGCTAACGGTTGTACCACAACTGCATCTGCAACAATTAATCAGTCTACTCAATTAAATGCCACAACCACTTCCGTAAATGTACTTTGTTTCGGCAATGCTACAGGTTCTATTGATCTTACAGTATCCGGCGGAACTGGAACTTATACTTATAACTGGATGGGCAGCAACGGAGGAATTGTTCCTGCGGGACAAACTTCTAATGCTGATCTTACTGGCTTGGTTGCTGGAACTTATACAGTAACTATCATTGATCAAAACAGCTGCTCCATAACCCGTACGGTTATAATCACACAGCCTGCAGCGCCATTGAGTGCAACAAATACTCATATAAATGTACTTTGCTTCGGCAATGCTACAGGTTCTATTGATCTTACCGTAACAGGTGGAACAGCTCCATATACATATAATTATACATCAAGTAATGGAGGAATTATTCCCGCAGGTCAATCAACTCAAGCTGATCTTACAGGCTTAACTGCAGGAACATATACTGTATCAATTACAGATGCAAATCAATGTTCTTTAAGCAGTACAATTATAATTACTGGACCTTCAGAAGCATTAACTGCAGAACCTAACCAGGTGAATGTGGCATGTTTCGGTGGCGCTACCGGTTCAATAGAATTGATTGTAAATGGTGGAACAGCACCATACACATACCTATGGACTGCTTCAAACGGCGGCGTAATTGGCGCTGGTATGAATAATATGCAGGACTTAACAGGTCTGGTTGCAGGAACTTACACAGTAACTGTAACAGACGCTAATGGTTGTACAGCAACAAGTACAGTTGTTATCACACAATCTCCGGCTATCGTGTTAAGCAATACCTCAGTGAATGTAAACTGCTTCGGTGGTTCTACAGGATCTATCACCTTAACTACAACAGGCGGAACATCACCATTTACATATGTATGGACAGCTACCAATGGTGGTTCAGTTCCAACAGGAATGGGTGGAATGTCAACGTTAACAGGTCTGGTTGCAGGAACTTACACAGTTACTGTAACAGATGCTAACGGTTGTACAGCAACACGTACAGTTGTTATCACACAAGCAAATGCTATCGTGTTAAGCAATACATCAGTGAATGTAAACTGCTTCGGTGGTTCTACACGATCTATCACCTTAACTACAACAGGCGGAACATCTCCATTTACTTATGTATGGACAGCTACCAACGGTGGTTCAGTTCCAGCAGGAATGGGTGGAATGTCAACGTTAACGGGTCTGGTTGCAGGAACTTACACAGTAACTGTAACGGATGCTAACGGTTGTACAGCAACAAGTACAGTTGTTATCACGCAGTCTCCGGCTATCTTGTTAAGCAATACCTCAGTGAATGTAAAC
>JBKJSZ010000189.1:0-9007 GCA_046593675.1 Ferruginibacter sp. | reverse complement strand
GCATGGAGGTTTGCAAAAGAACCGGTAACAATTTCTTTGGCGCCTTTTTCCAGTGCCATGTGTAATAATCGGGTTCCGTTTGTGGTGGTAAGCACCAAAGTTTTTCCTTTGATAAATGCCGGAGGATATTCAAAAGGAGAATTACCATATTGCAAACCTTCCGCAATCTGACCATCTCTTTCTCCAGCCGTAATGGCTTCTATCTGTTTGCCGATTCGGATACATTCCGCTACACTTTCAACCGGTACAATACTTTTTGCACCGTTGTTCAAGGCAGTTGCAATAGTGGAGGTGGCACGCAATACATCTATGATCACAACCAGGCTGCTGCTCACTTCATACAGATGTAATAATGCAGGCGATAAACAGGTAAAAAGAGACGGTTTTGTTTTTGGCATAAACAGAGATACTTTAAACGAAAGGAACCTTTACAACTTTTGCTTTGATCAATGAATTACGAATGTCGACCCTGATATCACTATCAATTGCAGCATGATTGGTATCAACATATCCCATACCAATTGCTTTACCTAAAGTAGGAGATTGAGTTCCGGAAGTAACGCGGCCGATGGTGTTTCCTTCTGCATCTTTTATTATATAATCGTGACGGGCAATGCCTTTTTCAAGCATTTCAAAACCTACTAATTTTTGTTTCAGGCCGTCGGATTTTTGTTTTTCGAAAATATCGCGGGAAATAAATTCTTTATTAAATTTTGTAATCCATCCCAATCCCGCTTCCAATGGTGAAGTGGTATCATCAATATCATTTCCATATAAACAATAACCCATTTCCAACCTTAAAGTATCGCGTGCACCTAAACCGATAGGGCGAATGTTTTGTGAAGCACCTGCTTTAAAAATCGCGTCCCAAATAATATCTGCAGCGCCATGGCTGTCTTCAAAATAAATTTCAATGCCTCCGGCTCCGGTATAACCCGTAGCGCTGATCAAAACATTATCGATTCCTGCAAAGGTTCCCTTTTCAAATGTGTAATATTTAAGATTTAAAATATCAACATTTGTAAGTGTTTGTAAAATTTTTGTGGCTTTTGGTCCCTGAATGGCTAACAAACACGTTTTCTCAGAAATGTTATGAATGTCGGCATTGGCGCTATTATGAGAAACCACCCAGTTCCAGTCTTTTTCTATATTGCTTCCATTCACCACAAGCATATAAGAATTGTTTTCTTCCAGGCAATACAACAAAAGATCATCTACAATTCCCCCTCTGTCATTAGGAAAACAGGAGTATTGAGCTTTTCCTTTTGTGAGTTTGGAGGCATCATTGGTGGTAATTCGTTGAATGAGCGATAAAGCTTCGGGGCCTTTAACCACGAATTCTCCCATATGACTTACATCAAAAACCCCGGCATTATTTCTAACAGCTGCATGCTCATCATTAATTCCGGTATAAGAGATGGGCATATTATAACCGGCGAATTCGGCCATCTTCGCACCAAGTGCAATATGTTTATGGGTGAATGGGGTTTGCTTCATTTTTTTCTGTTAGGGTGCAAAAGTACATAAAGTCATCCTCCCATTATACACGACCTATTTTTAAAGTAAGGGGAAATATAATTTTCTTTTCTGTATGGCCAGGCCAAAACTGTTCTATTTTGTTTTTTAATTCCGGGATTGGATCATGCGCATTTTTTTCTATAAAATTATTCACGCCACTCCAGGTTTTTATATATCCAAGCAATTGATTCAGGTTCCATTCTACTTCAATATGAAATTCCGGTACTGTTATTTCCTGAAATGGAAAAAGAAGATTTTTATATCCATTATCCACATCCGTGCGTGCTTCATCCCAACAATCTTTTAGGGTTATGTTATAAAATTCCAGAATGATTTCATCAATTTTTTTATCAATTATACAAGCTGGATAAGTCCAGACGGCGATGATGGCGCCCGGAGCCGCTACCCGTATTACTTCTGCATAAAAAATATCAAGATCAAACCAATGCAATGCCTGCGCAACAGTAATAAGGTTTATGGATGAATCCATGGCGGAACAAATTGATCCGGTTTTTTCATAGCGCACATTTGATTTTTGTATGGCCGCCTTCAATTGTTTTTCGCTGATATCTGTGGCAATTATTTCATCAAAATATTCGTTGAGCACTGAAGCCACTTGTCCGTTTCCTGTACCGCAATCCCATGCTGATGTATGATGGGTGCATAATGATATTATAAAATCGAGTAGTGCTTTCGGATAATGCGGACGAAAGTTGGCATAGGCCTGTGAATCTCTTGAAAAAAAATCTTTCATATTACTAAGTTAGGTATATGGCAAAAAAAAAATCCTGAAGCAGGATTTTGTGATAATATGAACATCAAATTTTAAAAGAGGATCAACATGGGATTATAGGTTGGCATAACCGAATACATTCCTGTTTGCTTATCTGTATTCAACACAACAATTTTTTCCAGCTCGTTTTCAATTTTTTCTTTTGCTTTTTGAAGTGAATCCCGCAGATTCTGTTGTTTAATTTCAGCATCCCGTTGTATGGAATCTGATTTTTGTACAGGTGCTGATTCATCATAACGGTAATCATCAACCTGAACACCGTTTTCATTAATATTGATTCGTGTTCTGTTATTACGGTTACGATTTTTCCATTTGTTTGCCGGCTGATCATCGAGTGTATATAAACCATTTGCTTTCATAATATAATCTACATCCGTTTCCCAACCTTCTTCTTCATCATCATAATCAAATGACCAATTGTCTACCCATGGACCAGATATTCTTACAACACCGTTTCTTTCAATATTCTTATTTATTCTTATTTTTTTTCCAACCGGTACATATACATTGATGATGACGTGCTGATTTCTGAATTTATCTTTTTTATTTATAGCAATAGCCCGATCAAGCAATAACAACGAATCCATTTGTTGCATATTGAAACTGATCATGGATGCAAGTGTATCAGCCATACTTCTATAACGGCCATTGGCAACTCGTATCATGGTCACACGGAAACTGTCTGTATTTGATTTTAATATATGGATATTATAATTTCCAACATAAGCCGTGTCTTCAATAAAAGATTCAAAAGGTTCAAGCCTTAACCATTTTTTCCTGTTAATTCTTTGAGCAGGATTTTCTATAGACAATTCCAGTTTGTTTATGCCAGGATTTGTTAGATATACTTCTTCTTCTCCCAATGAACTTGAAGCACGGAAATCACGGGCAACACTGGTAATTAATAAAATAAAACTGATCAACCCGATGAACCACATTCCAAAGAATGTTAAGCGCATCATTTTGCTGTTTGTTTTTATGCGGGCCACTCTTCTAATTAACCAGGTAATAATTCCGATGATAGGAATAATGATAAAAAATATCAATGTTCCCCATGCAAAAATATTCTGCCATCCATCCGTTAATACAAAATCTTTTACGGGAAACAATCCAACTGCGGCAATGCCAAATCCAAATAAAGTAAGAACAACTGCAAAAGCTATGATGCCTAAAATGGTATACGCAAATATTTTGATCAGCAGTATAATAATGTCGCCTAGTGTACGGGAAGATCTGCGTGCAGCGGAGTTTACTTCAGAGGTAAAATTTTTACTTCTTTCTTTTGCAAACTGTGATGCGTCTTTACTAATTTTTTCTGCACGTTTCTGAACCCCTTTCATTTCTTCTACTACAGAATTTTTAATAGAATTCAAGTCAACTTTTTCTCCTTTCATTTCAAGTTTTTCTGCTGTAGATGACGCTTCCGGCAATACCAGCCACAAAATAATATAGATGATCAATGCACCGGGACTGAAACTGAATCTTACAAAATTGAAATCAGCATCTCCATCACTCCAGCGGAAAACAAAAGTTAGTAACGGTACCAGGAATAATAATCTGGGTATCCAAACATTCATTCCGAAATAATGAGATAAGCCACGGCAAACACCGCCAATGATTTTATCATCCGGATCGCGGTATAATTTTTTACGGACTGAACCTATGGTTGTGGAAGCTGTACTGGGCACCGCCAGCCATAATATCAGGTAAGTGATTATTCCGAAGCCTGCAGAAATGCCCAACACAATAAATATCACACGAACGATCACTACATCTATGTTCAGATAATCAGCAATACCGCTACACACACCACCAAAAACCTTTTCGTTTTCATTTCTGTAAAGCCGGTTCGGACGAGCAGTTTCCTGCGCTCTTTCATACATCTCCTGTTCATATTCTTTTTCCTGACGGGCAGATGGTTCTTCTGTATCAAAATCTTCCGGTCTTCCCATACTGCGAATCACCGCCTGCACATCATCATCTGTAATACAGGTTACACCTTCTTTCAACCTTTCCTGAAAAAGTTCCCCTATTCTATTTTCAATATCGTTGATGATCTCCTCTTTACCTTCTTCAGAAGCAAAGTGACGGTTTAAACTTTCCGTGTATTGCTTTAAGATTTCAAAAGCGGAAACTTCTATTGGTACTACGCGTCCATGGAAGTTTATATTGATAACTTGTTTCATTTTTATGTTTTTTGTTCTAAGGCCTTGAGCTAATTTTTTTTCTTAAGGAATTAACCGGAAGTAAGTGCTTTTACGGCATTGGCGAGTTCCTTCCAGGTGGTTTCCAGTTCAACGTAAAAAGCGGCGCCTTTTTCGGTGAGCAGAAAATATTTTCTGGGTGGTCCGCTGTTACTTTCTACCCAGCGATAGGTGAGCAGTTCGGCATTTTTCAAGCGAGTGAGTAAAGGATATAAAGTGCCTTCAAAAAGATGAAGATTAGCAGCTTTCATCTTATCAATTATATCAGAAGGATAGGCTTCTCCCTGTTTAATGATAGATAATATACAAAACTCCAAAACACCTTTACGCATCTGACTTGCTGTATTTTCAATGTTCATGGTTGTTGTTTTAATTTTTCTAAGCGATTAATCGTAATGACAAAGTAAAAGTAAACAATCTTTAGTACTATGCAACACATAATACTGTTTATTTTAAAGTAGTAAATAGATAATTTTTCTAAACAATTGATAATCAATTTATTTAAAAAATTTAATCCTTAACATTAGTATTAATGGACATATAATGTGATGGAAGGCTATATTTCAAGCAATCTTTGCTGTTAATAAAATTCTAACTTGCCTTTAGTTAACTTTTAAACTGTAACAATGGTATTTGCTTTGAACGTAAAGCATTAAATACAAACCATGAAAAGAATATTTACCCTGATCATCCTCATTGCTTCATTAAATGCCTGTAAAAGCAATAAAAATTATTTAGATAGAAGTGACGAGGATAAAGCTTTACAGGACGCTGTAAAAAAATTGAACAAATCTGCAGATGATGAAAAAGCACGGGAGGCTATTCCCATTTTATATAAAAAAATTTCGATTACACATTTAGAAAAGATCAAAAGTTATCAATCATCCAAAGATTTGAATAAATGGGATAAGATCATTAAAGAATACGGTGCCTTGCAGAATGCCTATGAAAATATTATGGAATCTGCTCCCGCTTTCCGGCTTGTTTCACCTGTAAGTTATACATCCGAAATACTTGACAGCAAACAAAAAGCAGCGCAGAATTATTATGATGCCGCCATGGTATTATTAAATAAACCGGGACGTGAAAACGCCAGGAAATCTTATGGTTATTTTAAAAAAGCAGATAAGTATGAACCAGGTTTTAAAGATGCTGCTGTTCAAATGAAAAATGCCTATGAAAAAGCTATTGTAAATATTGTAGTGAACCCTGTTCAGGATAATTCTTTCTTTTTTAACAGCGGCTGGGGAAATGCAGGTTACAATTACAGCAATGAATATTTTCAACAAACACTTGTTCGTGATCTTAGAAGTAATTCAGAAAGATATGCAGCAAATTTTTATACCGACTGGGAAGCCAGAAGAGAGAATATAAAACCTGACTGGGTGATTGATCTGCGTTTAAGAAATATGGACATTCCTTATCCGCAGCGAAATTCTTACAGCAGAAATGCAAGTGCCCAGGTTCAGATTGGAACGGATACTTCTGGAAGACCGGTTACAAGAACTGTTTATGCTACTTTACAAATTATCAGAGCAAGTTTTCAGGCAAGGGCTGATATGGAAGTTTTAGTAAAAGACCTGGTGACCGGAAAAACGATAATGAATAATACGTACAGAGATGATTACCGATGGCAGGAAGAAACCGCAACTTACTCTGGTGATAGTCGTGCTTTAAGTGCTAATGACTGGCAGATGGTTAATAACAACGGTTATAATACGCCTACAAAAGATGAGATATTGCAACAACTTTACAGCAAAATTTATCCGCAGGTTAAAAACAATGTAGGATATGCTGTAGAATGGTAATTATTTAAACAATTGAAAAACCAGCAAGCTCATTACATAAGCGAGTACCGTCATATATCCTAATTGAATCATCGGCCATTTCCAGCTCCTGGTTTCTCTTTTTACAATAGCGATGGTACTCATACATTGCATGGCGAGTACATAAAACACCAGCAGAGATAAGCCCGTTGCGAGTGTATACACTTTTGTTCCATCCTGCCGTACGGCGGCACTCATTTTTTCGCGAAGTGTATTATTGTTTTCAGCGTCTGCGCCAACACTGTATAATGTGGCCATTGTTCCAACGAAAACTTCTCTGGCTGCAAAAGAAGTAATCAAGGCAATTCCGATCTTCCAGTCATAACCTAATGGTTTTATTACAGGTTCCAGGGTATGTCCTAATATGCCTGCATAACTTGCCTCCAGTTGTGCCGTCTTTTTTAAAGAAGCTATTTCTTTTGCTTTTTCAGGATGATTTTTTTCCATCACCGAATATTTTTCAGAAATATTTCTCATAATATGGGTAGGTCCATAAGAACTTAAAGCCCACAATAATATACTGATCACCATGATCACCTTACCGGCATCAAATACAAAGATCTTTGCTTTTTCCACCATGGTATACAGCATATTTTTCCAGCGTGGGCTTCTGTATAATGGAAGTTCCAGAATGAAAAAACTTCTTTCTGTAGATTTAATAAACCATTTCATCACCCAGGCAACCACAAGTGCCATTACTGTACCTAACAGGTACAATAACATCATCACCAAACCTTGCAAACTTAAAAATCCCATGTATAATTTGGAAGGTATAATTAATGCAATAAGTATAGTGTAAACAGGAAGCCTTGCGCTACAGCTCATTAATGGAGTGATCATTATGGTGAGCAATCTTTCTTTTTTATTTTCAATATTTCTGGCTGACATAATCGCTGGAACAGCACAAGCATAACCGCTGATCATGGGCATTACACTTTTGCCGTTCAATCCCACTTTACGCATTAATTTATCAGTAAGAAAACTGATCCTTGCCATATAACCGGAATCTTCGAGTAAGGTTACAAGGCCAAACAAGATCATGATTTGCGGCACAAAAAGCATAATGCCGCTAAGGCCTGCTATAATACCATTGATGAATAAATCACTGAACCAATTGTCAGCCATTACAGATGAAAGCCATCCCGACAATTCACTGAAACTCCATTCAATAGCATTCATGGGATATTGTGCAATCCAGAAAATACTTTGAAATAAAAGAAATAAAACAGATAAAAGAATAATATATCCCCAGCGTTTATGCAAAAGAATATTATCCAGCCTTTCACTAAACATCGAGCGCTCGAGCGGATCAGATTCTACAACGGTTTGTTGCATGATGTGTTTGATGTGTGTATAGCGCTGTAAAATTTCTTCTGCCTGGCTTTTGGTAGGATTGAAATTGAATTCTGCCGTTAACATTTCCAACCTTTGCACATCGGCTGCAGGAAGTTGGAAATGCTTATAATTTATCAGATAATGGAGGCAGGTGTAATTACTTACATCGGGAAGTAAATGTTTTACCTGTTCCATTAAAACAGCGTGTTCATTCATCGGAATGAAATCCCGTGCCGGTGTTTTATTTTTATTTTCCGCTGCAACTTCTAATACTTTTTTTAGTTGTGTAATTCCTTTGTTCTTACGTGGATTCACTGGAACAACCGGAACACCGAGTTCTCTTTCCAGTCCGGCAATATCAATTTGAGTTCCTTGCTTTTTGGCAAGGTCTGTCATGGTTAAAGCCACTACCACCGGCATTTTAAGGTCTATGATCTGAGAACAGAATAAAAGATTTCTTTTCAGGTTACTGGCATCCGAAACAATCAGGAGCATATCCGGATGAAGTTCATCCTGTTTCATTAATACCTTATACGAAACCCATTCATCACCTCTTTTAGGATAAAGACTATACGTTCCGGGTAAATCAATAAAATTAGCCTGCATTTGTGCGCTCAGATCACAACTCCCGGTTTTCTTATCTACCGTTACGCCGGGAAAATTTCCAACCTTTTGATTCAATCCGGTAAGTACATTAAACAGGGAAGTCTTGCCACTGTTGGGATTTCCAACTAACGCTATATTTATTTTTTTATTCAATTGATTACCTGAAAGGCAGCAAAGCTACCTTTAACAAACTATACAACCTTACGATATTAGAAAGTTGGTAATCGCTAAGCGGTTTTTTTAACTTTGTAACATGATGAATCGCATTTTAATATTCTGCTGCCTGTTTTGCCAAATGACCTATGCCCAATCGAATAAAATTCAGAAGGGCAATATTGATATTCTTAAAAAACATATTGAATTTCTATCGGATGATAAACTGGAAGGGCGCAGAACAGGAACGCACGGAGAAAAAATGGCTGCTGATTACCTGATAAAGCAATTTCAAAAAGCCGGTATAAAGCCAACCAAAACATACCCTGATTATTTACAGGCATTTGAAGTAAAGGGCGGAAAGAAAATTACCAGATCCGAATTGGTGCTGAATGGTCATTCGCTGAAATTATCCGATGAATTTTTTCCAATAAGTTGGTCAGCAAATGGCTTGATAGATATAACTTCTGATATAATTATTTTAGATGTTTCCCGTTTTATTAATGAAAATATTTACAATCCACATTTTGATTTGAGATCAGAATTATATGATGTTGTCAAAAGTTTAAAAA
>JBKJSZ010000388.1:0-5499 GCA_046593675.1 Ferruginibacter sp. | reverse complement strand
CTGATGTGGAACGCTATTATAAACTTACTGCGCCAACAGGTTACGTTGATAAAGAAATGCTTTCGGATATGGGTATCGAGATCAGGCAGGAACAAGGTGATCTGATACAAATGAATGATGGTTATTATGTAAATCTTACCAATGAGCAACACAAAAATCTGCAATTATCAAAAGGATTTTCCATTACGGATTTTGTAGCCGATTATAAAGATCCAAATTTTGGAGCAATAGATTTATTTCCCTATTATGATTCTTCCAGCCATTGGTCGGTGGATAATTATGGTCCCATCTGGATTCCCAAAAAAGGTGCATCCATTCAATTAACACCGGATAATGTAGTGCGTTATCAGCGTTGCATAGAAGTATATGAAGGCAATAAATTGGAAAACCGGAATGGAGTAATATTTATAAATGGAGCACAGTCAGGTTCTTATACTTTTACAATGAATTATTACTGGATGATGGGAGATAACCGCCACAATTCACTGGATAGCCGTTACTGGGGATTTGTTCCGGAAGATCATGTGGTAGGAAAAGCATCTTTAATTTGGTTCAGCTATGAAAAAAGCCCTCGATGGAATAGAATTTTCAGATCGATAAAATAAACAAATAATAAAATATTTTCTTTAAATTACAGATCCTCCGTTTTTAAAACACGGAGGATTTTTTATCATTGGTATAGTATAATATGAGAAAAGAAGAAATGCAATTTGAATTTGATGTGTATGAATCATCAGAGGAAATGAATGAGCAAGACAAAGAATTATTAACCAGTGCCAGAAATATAACCGGCAAGGCTTATGCACCATACAGTAAATTTTCTGTTGGCGCCGCCGCTTTACTCAACAACGGGGAAGTAGTTACAGGAACAAATCAGGAAAATGCTTCCTATCCTGTTGGAATTTGTGCAGAGAGAGTGCTTATAGGAACTGCGGCAATGCTGCATACGAATATTCCGATTCATACCCTTGCCGTGAGTTATCACAATGCAAACAATACAGAAAGCAGTAAACCTATTTCCCCTTGCGGTATGTGTCGCCAGGTTTTAAAAGAATATGAAGACAGAACGAATCAGCCGATACGTTTGATCATGAGTGGACTTACCGGTAAAGTGTATATACTTAAATCTGTAAGTTATTTATTGCCTATGTCTTTTGGAAGTGTAGATCTTCAATAATTATTTTCTGTAAATACGATAGATCACATTGCTGTAATCGTCACTAACAAGCATAGAGCCGTCGGACAACCATAGAAGGTCAACCGGTCTGCCGGAAACTTTACCGCCGGGTTGCAGCCAACCTTCGGCAAATGTGGGATAGCCCTTAGATTTTCCGTTTTCATCCAGCTGTACCATTGTAATGCGGTAGCCAATAGGTTCATTGCGGTTCCAACTGCCGTGTTCTGCCATAAAAATGGTTTCCGGGTATGCATTGCCGAAGTTATTGCCCGATGCAAAACGCATTCCTAATGCCGCAACATGCGGATCGAGTATTTGAACTGGTGGAATATAATTATTACAATCTTTTCCTTCCCCAAATTCCGGATCTGTAATATTTCCCTGGTGACAAAATGGATACCCGAAATGCATGTTTGCCTGCGTGGCATTATTCAATTCATCACCGGGAACATTATTGCCTAAATTATCTCTTCCATTATCTGTAAACCATAATTGTTTTGTTACAGGATGCCAGGAAAATCCAACGGTATTGCGAACACCTTTTGCATAAATTTCCATATTTGTTCCATCTGCATTCATTCTAGTGATGGATGCATACACAGGATTTTTACTTTCACAAATATTGCAGGGTGCACCTACCGGAACATATAATTTTCCATCGGGCCCGAATGCTATAAATTTCCAGCCATGATGTTTGTCTTCTGGAAATTCATTAAATACCATTACAGGAGCCGGAGGATTGGATAAACGTTTTTCAATATTATCTAAACGCAGTATCGATGAAATAGTGGCAATGTATAAAGAACTGTCCCTAAATGCCACCCCGTTGGGTGTATTCAGGTCTGTCGCAATGGTATAAACTTTGTCTGCAACACCATCTTTGTTTAAATCTGTAACAGCATATACATTCTTACCTCTCGTGCCTACAAATATGGTTCCCGATGGAGATATGGCTAAACTCCTTGCATCATCCACTTCCGCAAATACGCTGATGGCAAAACCCGGTGGTAATTTAATTTTGTCAAGATGATATTTTGTGGTGAGGTTTTCATGTGCAGCAAAGGCAGGTTCAGTTTGTTTTTTCTGAGCTGAAGAGCATCCAGTAATAACCAGTATAATAAAAAACAACCTATAATTCAGGGGATTGCGCATATTGTATTTTTATAAAATGTGCATTTATTATGCCATTTCACCAAATAAGGTTTGTACACCATGCGTCCATTTTGCTTCATGTTCCAATAGCCATTTCTTACGCCATAATTCACCGGCATAGCCTACTAAAGATCCATTACTTCCAATAATCCTGTGGCAGGGAATTATAATGGCAATATTATTTTTTCCATTCGCATTACCCACAGCACGAATGGCTTTAACGTTGCCGATCTGTTTACTTAAATGATGATAAGAAGCCGTTTTCCCAAATGGGATTTTCATAAGGTTGCTCCAGACTGATTGTTGAAATACGGTTCCTTTTTGTGAAAATCCGAATTCAAATATTTTTCTTTTCCCCGCAAAATATTCGTCCAGTTGATGGCAACATATTTTGGTGATCGTTGAAGTGGATGCTGCTTTACCTGCGTCAGTAAATGATACAGCCGTAATCAAATCATCTTCTGCAGAAATATATAAATTTCCTAAAGGAGAAGGATGTATGCAATAGGAAAGAAGCATTAAGCAATTTAATAAAAATGCATGGGCTTTGTTTATATTTGCCAGGCATGAATATCATGGAAAGCGAAAAATTTCTGGAGAAAGCCATTGCCGCAGTTGCGGATCCATACCGGATGAGTATCCTGAAAGAAATTCAGGATAAAGGTCATATACGTTGTTGTGATGTGGTAAACTTAACCGGGTTGTCACAACCAACCTGCTCACATCATATAAAATTATTAGCAGACAGTGAGCTGATAGATTGCCGTAAAGAAGGAAGGAATAATTATTTTACAATCAATCGCGAAAATTTCAGATTGCTCGGAAGTTATTTCCATATGTTTTGTGCAGGTTAGCCGACTTTATCTCCGTTTTCTGTTTGTTCACCGGGTTGCAGCAATACTACATTATTATCGGAATTATACACACCTAAAACCAAACATTCACTTAGAAATCCGGCAATGTTTTTTGGTGGAAAATTAATCACAGCAATTATTTTTCTTCCGGGAAGTTCTTCTTTTTTATACAACGTTGTAATTTGTGCAGAGGATCTTTTTATTCCTTGTTCTCCAAAATCAATGGTAACTTGATAAGCCGGTTTTTTTGCTTTTGGAAAATCATGTACCTCAATGATTGTTCCGACACGCATGTCAATTTTTTCAAAATCTTCCCAGGAAATCATAGTGATTCTGTTTCTACAACTGCATCAATATTTATAGGTCCATATACATGCGCAAAGGAATCGTTAATAGAAGGAGAGTGCTCATATTTTAAAGTTGATGATAATTTGTTCTCCTCAATATGTAATAATAAAAGATCCGGAACATCTTTATAATATCTGTTTAAAACTCCGGATAATTGTTCTCTGGAACAGGCATGAATAAAATTTTCTTTTACAAGGGAATCATGTAAATACACATTATTTTCCAATGCAGTTTTCCATTGCTGTTTAGTGGTTACATGATAAATCATTCATCTAATAAACCGGCGAAAGCAAGCAGTTCATCCCTTTTATATTGGTTGCGGTCATTATCATAACATTTACTCAACTCTTCCAGTAAAAACTGGATCACACGCTTATGTGAAATCGCCCGGAAATAGGAGTTAACCGGTGGGACAGACAATTTCTTAAAATAATTTTCTATGTCTTTGTGCGAATACATTTGTCCGGACAAAGGATCTATATAAAAATTTATTTTTTCCGATGAATGTCCCACTGGATTTACGAGCGAAAATTCTTGGTCAAAATAAGCCAGAATAAATTGGCGTGGGATGTTGATGGCTTTGATCGGGATATCCAGTTGCTCACATAGAATCAGGTAAATAATACCATTGCTGATCGCATTTCCTTTTTTTGATTCTAATGTTTTGTTTATAAGAAACTGATCCGGAGAATCGTAACTAATCTCTACACCTTTATGTTTGTAATAATTATAAAAAATACTGTTTAAAACATTTACCTGCTCAAAGGAAGTGAGATAGGCATTTAGTTCCAGCCATGTATTTCGTTTGATCTTTTCGATTTCTTTTTTAACATTCGCGATCTGCAGATCAGGATAGTGATATTTTGCAATGAGTAAGGCTCCGTCGGTAAGATTCATTTCGCCATTTTTCCATTCTATAAACTCTTGAGTAAGTTCTCTTAAATGAACACGGTGAATGAGCATTTCTATGCGATCCTGAACATCTTCGTTGGTAATATTTTCCCAGAGGTCTTCAAGATTAGGGATGATGTCTTTACCGAATGACATGATCTTTTCACAAACGGTGTTATAAACATCTTCATCCGGATCATCGATCAGGAGCATCAACGCCGCTATTTCTTTGTTTTCCTTCATTTGTTGACTCCGTCAAAAAGTATGCAGTTATGATTTTCTCTTTCTTGCTGTTTTTTTAGGTGGATTGGCTTTCAATTCTTCAATAATTTTTTTCACTTCATCTATCTCCAGATCCGCCGCTCTTTCCTGTTGTTCTTTGTTGAGTTTATAATTTCGCAACCCTTGTTTTATATAAGGACCATAAGGACCGCGTAATAATTGTATTTTTTCTTTTTCAAAAATTTTTATCGTCCTTTCATCTTTCGCCTTTCTTTTTTCTGCGATCATAGGAGCTATTTCCTCCAATTCCACGGTATAAGGATCCATCTCTTTATTAAGAGAATAGAATTTTTTATCGTGTGCTGCGTAAGGACCAAATCTCCCAATGTTCACGGCGACATCTTCTCCTTCAAATTTTCCAAGCAGGCGTGGAAGTTTAAATAGTTCCATTGCCTGTTCCATATTTATAGTCTCAATGCTTTGATCAACTTTTAGTTTTGCAAATTTAGGTTTCTCTTCATCATCCTGACTTCCTATCTGAACCATCGGGCCATATCTTCCCATTCTTGCAATAACAGGTTTACCTGAAAGTTCGTCTGTGCCTAAAACCCGTTCACCTTTTGCTCTTTCCGCAGTTTGTAAAGTATGTTCAACTCCGCTATGAAAAGGTGAATAAAAATCACTTACCATTTTATTCCATTTCATCTTTCCCAGGGCTATTTCATCAAACTCCTGTTCGATGTTTGCAGTAAAGGAATAGTCCATTACTTTTGTAAAATGCTCGCTTAAGAAATCGGTAACTACCAGGCCAAGATCCGTTGGAAACAATTTATTTTTTTCAGCACCAGTATTTTC
>JBKJSZ010000248.1:0-4269 GCA_046593675.1 Ferruginibacter sp. | reverse complement strand
AATTCATTGAAATCAGAGTTTTATTCTTCTGTTTTTGGTTCCTCAGCAGCTTCTTCAACAGGAGCAGGAGTGCTAACAGCAGCTTCCGTTGGTTCAGCAACCTTTCTAACTACAGGTGCATTGTTCCTGCGGTCATTACGGGATTTCTGATGAGCACCCTGACGGCGATTTACGCTCGATTCATGTTCCACACTCCATTTAGTGAATTTTTCCATGGCAGTTGCTTCGTCAAATAAGCCTAAGCTTACACCACGTAGTAAATGTTTTAGGAATAATACACCTTTGAACGATAAAATGCGGCGAACTGTATCAGTTGGCTGCGCACCTTTTTGTAACCAATCCAATGCTTTCTGACGATCTACCTGAACAGTAGCCGGTACAGTAAGTGGGTTGTACGTTCCGAGTTTTTGAATGAATTTTCCGTCGCGTGGACTGCGGGCATCCGCAATTACAATGAAATAGAATGGTCTCTTTTTTGAACCATGTCTTTGCAATCTCATTTTAACAGCCATAAAAATAGAAATTTTTTTGGTTGTGAATAAATAGGGTTTCTAGCCTTTTGAAAAAGGAGGACGAAGATAAACAAGCAATTTACATAATCCAAATAAATTACCGGTTTTAGATTATTTCGCTTTTTTGATTTGAAACATTCGGGATAAATTGAATCCAAATCTTATATCTCCTTCAAAAAAGCGGCCAGTTGTTTGTGTCAGATACGCTTTTTCATTCATACCTGCTGAATTGGAAAAATGCAATTGAAATACGTGGCCTCCCGTTTCAATATCGATACCTAATGACAAAGGTGAAGTATTGATAGAATCCATATTATTTAGCGGGCGATGATAATCTGCTGTTAAGGCAACTCTTCTGCTTACTTTATAACGGGCCCCAATGCCCGGCGCAAATAATGCTTTGTCGCCTTCCTGGTTAAATGGTGAGTTGGTATAGAGGAAAACAGGACTTAACTGCAAGGAAAAATGCGAATTAAATTTTCTTCCTGCTATTAATTGAACATAATATCCTGATCTGTCGGTAAACGTTGGTTTTGTTGCGGCGAAACTTTTTTCGGTATTCACCATGGCACCGGCAGCAATTAATAATGATACAGAGGAAGATTTTATACCTGTAGATTGCTGTATAAATCGTGTTTTAATAAAAATATCAATTTCTTTTCTCAATGTACTTCTACCAATACCTATCATCAGATTTTTAGAAATACCATAATCGAAACCTAAGCGCATCGATGCCTGGTCTAAACCAAATAACTGGTTGACGCCATTACTTACCTCACCAAATCGATGTAAAATCCTGAAATCCAAACTGCCCTTACCCAGCATCTCCATTGAGTGAGCATTAATTACTCTTGTTGATTTAAAAGCCGATGTTACATATTCCCGTGATGCGATTGAATTTAGAGAGGAAAGCATATCCGTTGTATCTGAAGTTTGCGCATTGATATTAAACGAGCTAACTACAAATAAGGAAATTAAAAATAATTTCATGAAAAAGTTTAAAAGGGAATTAGTTGCCGCTGTGTTGTCCTCCGGCATTGATCCAATCAGTGATCTTTTGCTTATCGGCAGCAGACAATTGTCCTGAAGCCGGCATAAATCCACCGATTCCATCTACTGCACGTGCTTTGATTCTTGCACTTTGCGCAACGATGGTACAATCATCAGCGAAATTCAATCCATTTTGAGGGGATGCTCCTGCATGGCAACCTGGTATAGCACAATTGGTAGCCATCATAGATTTAACTGCTGAAAATTTAACCCCGGCTGGTGCTTGTGTAACATTGACAGTTGAAGTAGCAGAACAACCATTTGCATCTTTAACAGTAACAGTATATCCTCCCATAGCGAGGCTATTAAATATGCTTGTAGTGGAAAATGCACCACCATTTAAACTATAGGTAAAACCAGTGCTTCCTGTTGCGGAAGCAGATATACTACCATTATTATTTCTGCATTTATCTGCACCGGTTGTATTACTGGTAAACGTTATTGTTGGGCATGGTGTACTGGAAACAGTAACTACCACAGATCCGAGGCAGCCATTTGCATCTCTTACAGCAATTGTATACATATTTGCAGCCAATGAGTTAAATGTATTAGATGTCTGATTAGGAAGTCCGTTAATGCTGTACTGATAAGGTGCCGTTCCGGATGTAGGAGTTACCGTAATAGTTCCGTTTGCAACGCTGGGGCTTGACGTAGGAGTAGTTGATGCAGTAACTGTTACAGAACAACTGCCATTTGTTACCACAAAGGTTTGTGTTGCTGTACAGCCGTTAGCATCTTTCGCAGTAATTGTATAAGCTGCGGCAGTCAATCCGGTAAACGATCCGCTATTTTGAAAGTTAACTCCATCTTTACTATATTGAATTCCGGTACTTCCGGTTGCCGATGCTACGATGCTCCCATCTGCCGAAGTAGAACTTGTGGCCGCAGTTATAACGGCTGTTAAAGTGATAACGGGACAAGATGGTGCAGTTATGGTAAATGACCTTGTTTTTACACAACCATCTACATCCTTTGCATTGATGGAATAAGTTCCAGCGGATAATGATGAAAATGTTCCTGTATTTTGATAAGCGCCTCCATTTATACTGAACGTAAATCCTGTACTGCCCGTAGCTGATGCAGTAAGTGACCCATTGGTTCCAGTAGCTGTAGTAGGACTATTTAAAGTAGCATTTATTGTGATGGTTTTCCCCACACATGGATCAGTAGGCGTATTTGAATTAGAACTGCAGGATAACAAAAGTGTGGCAGAAAGAAATATCAGAAAGCAGATGGATGTAAATTTAGAGTACATAATTTTTTTTTAAACACCTTAAAGATAAAAAAGGTTGCCTGTAATTAAAAAGATATTTTATTAAACCTCACATTCCGATAGAAACACTCAATTTGACCTCATCCAACACCTTTTTAATGGAATTTTATTAAGTTCTTCAATTAACGTTAAACGTAGAGAGTTGAATAAGAAAAAAGAACGATGTGCTTCGGATGAGCAAAAAAAAACCGGTTGCATTGAACAACCGGTTAGAGATTTACAAAGTAACGATTATCTTTTTCCCATTCCCGGCAATCTGCCCAATGGCATTTTGTTCATGGTTTTCATCATTTCTTTCATTTGCTGAAATTGTTTCAAAAACTGATTTAATTCTGAAAGATCTTTACCACTTCCTTTTGCTATCCGTTCTTTCCTTGATGGGTTGATGACATCTGGATTTCTCCTTTCTTCGATTGTCATAGAATTGATCATGGCTTCAATTCCTTTGAATGCATCATCATTAATATCCAGATCCTTTATTTGTTTTCCAACGCCAGGGATCATAGCCATCAGATCTTTAAGGTTACCCATTTTTTTTATCTGCTGCAATTGATTTTTAAAATCTTCAAAATCAAATTGATTTTTCCTGATTTTCTTTTCTAGTTTGGCAGCCTCAGCTTCATCGAATTGCTCCTGTGCTTTTTCAACAAGGCTCACAATATCTCCCATTCCCAAAATCCGCTGAGCCATCCTTTCCGGATAGAATACATCCAGCGTATCCATTTTTTCACCGCTACTGGTGAACTTGATAGGTTTATTTACCGTGTATTGAATGGATAATGCCGCACCGCCTCTTGTATCACCATCCAATTTCGTCAATACAACCCCGTTAAAATCGAGCCTTTCATTAAAAGCTGCTGCAGTGTTAACCGCATCCTGACCTGTCATACTATCTACCACAAATAAAATTTCCTGTGGCTGGAAAGCAGATTTTATATTCGCTACTTCAGTCATCATCACTTCATCTACAGCCAAACGGCCAGCAGTATCTATAATAATAACATTTTTATTTTTTGATTTTGCTTCTTTGATGGCGTTTTCAACAATGGAAACTGCATTTTTATTTTCTCTTTCACTGTAAACATCTACGTTAATCTGTTTACCTAATACTTCTAATTGATCGATAGCCGCAGGGCGATAAATATCTGCTGCAACCAGCAATGGAGATTTGCCTTTTTTTGTTTTTAAATAATTTGCAAGTTTGCCACTGAAAGTAGTTTTACCGCTTCCTTGTAATCCTGCAATTAAAATGATTGCGGGATTTCCATTAACATTAAACTCGCTTTCTTTTCCACCCATCAGTTCCGTTAGTTCATCCTGAACAATTTTAACCATTAACTGGCCCGGGCTAACAGCGGTTAAAACTTTCTCTCCGAGGGCTTTCTCTTTTATTTTATCTGTAAATTCTTTTGCAATTTTATAATTCACATCTGC
>JBKJSZ010000026.1:0-10107 GCA_046593675.1 Ferruginibacter sp. | reverse complement strand
AAACGAAAGGGATTGGACAGAAAAATACAGGTTGCCGCCGTGAGTTATTTAAATACAAAAGCATTGGTATATGGTTTTTCTCAGGGGATGAGGCAGGAAGAGATGGATCTTATTTTTGAATATCCTGCAAAGTTGGCTGAGATGTTAATGGATGGCCATGTGGATATTGGATTAATTCCTGTAGCCGTTATTCCAAAATTGAAAGAACATCATTTGATAAGTGACTATGGAATTGCGGCTGATGGAGAAGTGGCCAGTGTTTGTTTATTCAGTGATGTTCCTTTAAAACAAATTGAAGTTATTTACCTGGATTATCAAAGCAAAACCTCCGTTGCTTTAATAAAAATTTTATTGAAAGAACACTGGAAAATAAATCCACGGCTTGTACAGGCAGAACCCGGATTTGAAAAAGCTATAGATGGCCATACAGCAGGTTTGGTGATAGGCGACAGGGCTTTGATCCAGAGAAAAATCTCCAAATATATTTTTGATTTAGGAACCGGCTGGAAAGAAATGACAGGATTGCCGTTTGTATTTGCAGCGTGGGTGGCTAATAAACAAATACCGGAATCATTTAAAGAGAATTTTAATAAAGCCACGTCCGCAGGATTGAATCATATAGATGAAATTGTGATGGCGAATCCTTATCCGATGTATAGTTTACAGGAATATTATACAAAAAATATCATCTATAGGTTGGATGAAAAAAAAATACTGGGATTGAATTTATTTTTAAAAATGTTACGATCTTTTTAAACGTTTCAATCGCATTTTTCGCATGATGCTCTCTACAGACGAATTAAATTCATCTGATATTTTCATCCTCAACATGGCTGGTACAAAAAGCCCGGCAAATAAAACGGAGCGAAAGGCTGCATCAATGTAAAAGTTATAAAGGAACGGGATCACATATACACCGGAAAAAATTATAAGGCTGGTAAGTATTAATTTCAAATGAGGCAATCCATAAGGTTGCCATTTATATTTTTTCAGCAGGAAAATATACCGTACTAAATTAAATATAGATAATGCTGCGAGGTTAGAAAAGGCCGCACCTAAAATTCCATAATATTTGATCAGGAAAAAGTTTAACGGAAAGGCGATCAAGGTTAATAATACATTGGTATAAAAATCAAAACGCCAGTTACTGGATGTGGCAATAATTTGACCGTTAACACCTGCACCCAGATCTATCAGTTTAGCAATTCCCATTATGATAACCACAATTTTTACACCTTTCCATTGATCTCCTAAAAACAATACGAGGTTATCTAAATTCAGCGCAACCAGCATAAATACAAAGAGTCCTGCAATTAATAAAGTCAACGTACTTTTTCTGTAGATCATTTCAATATTGGCAAAATTTCTGTCTTTCCACGATTCAGAAATCACCGGGGTAGCTATGGAATTAATACTTCTTAACGGAAGATCCATAAAAGCAACAAGGTAGGCTGCATAAGTGAATACAGCTGTTTCTGCAAGTCCTTTTAAACCGATGATCATAAAAGAATCAACTGTTCTGCTGGCGATGTTCAAAAAGCTAGCTCCGAAAACAAACATACCAAACGTGAGCATTTTCTTTCTGAAACGATTGGTTACTTTACTGAGCTTAAAATTGAATGGCCATTCTTTCGTGCTGATCAAAATGCCTGCAAGTATTAAAACAGGTATGAGATAGATAATTGAAAAAAGATCAATGAACAAACGTTTACTAATAATAGAATAACCGGCCAGTAAAATTAAAATGGTCGTTAATATCCTTACAAGCGTTTCTTTAAGAAAATTGGTGGATACGGTTCTTTTTAATGCCCAGCCAAAAGCTTCCATCCAGGTAAACATCAACATCAGGAAAGTGAAAGGATACACCAATAAAAAATTATCGGCAAATAAAGGAGATTTCCCCAGTTTCCGGATAATAAAATCTTTAAAAACAAAGCCAAAAAAACATATAATTATAAAACCAGTGATGCAAAAAATAAGGGAAATCGCCGGCAGATCATTTTCTTTTCTTTTAGTATGCGCTACATAAAATGGATGAAATTTATAAATCACCGGAATGGAGCCTGCAGTGGCCAGCACAGATAAAACCGTAGCAGAGTCAATTAATGCCCTGGTTAAGCCGATTTCCTCCTGTGAAAAAAAATGCGGGAATAAAAAAAGCAGATTGATTCCACCGATGGCAAAGCCGGCAATCAGGAAAATGGACGACTGTAAACCCTGTTTCTGAATTATTCCCATAAACTCTTAAAGTATCGTTTGGTATTGTATTTTTGCCGACTCAAAATTAGCTTATAAAAAATTGGTACTTTTAAAGGTATCATTTAAACAAACGTAACATTATAAATCTGAACAAATCAACTTATGGCAGAAACGTTAGGGATGTTATGTGATAAACTTACCATTGTAAAATTAAAAGAATATCATACAGAGGATCCATCTAGGTTGGATAGTTTGAAAAAACAATCTTCTCAGTTGCAGCAGGAAATTGATGAATACATTTCGGATGCTGTACATGGAAAGATAGATACTGGCCGTATGGTATTTGCTTCCAATAAAGTATTCAGGCAACAAGGAAATGAGGTGTCAGACATTAAAGGTGATTTCGGATCCGTTTTCTATCAACTCGCTGATGTCAATTGCAGATTATGGCATGAACAGGAAAAAGTATATGAATTTGAAAAAGTTCCTGTCATGGAAAAAGATGTGGTGGTAAAACAACTTGCCCTTTTAAATCTCGAAAGAAATAAATGTATAGATTCCATCAATGTACAATTTCAATCTTTAATTCAATCCAAAAAATAAGTTATAGTACATGCATATTCGTAAAAGAAATACCTGCCGTGTTTGCGGTTCTGCTTCCTTAAAAAAAGTGATTGATCTGGGCCCGCAATATCTTCAGGGAAGTTTTGTGAAACCAGGAAAAGAGATGCCCAGTAGTAGAAAGATTGATTGTTCTTTAGTTCGTTGTAATCCTGAAATGGATGAAAACGCGTGCGGATTGCTGCAAATGGAACATTCTGTTCCTTCTGAAATTCTATATGCAGCTTATTGGTATAGAAGTGGAACGAACAATACCATGAGAGATCATTTAAAAAGTATTGTAGACAGCGTGGTTAATACCGTTAAACATAGTAAACATCCTTTAACGCTGGATATTGGATGCAATGATGGTACGTTGTTGGGATATTATCCGAAAAATTTTATTAAATATGGTTGCGATCCAAGTGATGTGGCGCAGGAAGTAAAAGAAGCAACGGTGGTGCAGGATATTTTTCCTTCTGAAGAATTATTCAAATTACTGGAAGGCAAAAAATTAGATGTGATCACCTCTATTGCTATGTTCTACGATTTGGAAAGTCCGGTTGATTTTGTAAAAGGTATCAAAAGATTTTTATCAGCCAATGGCGTTTGGGTATTTGAAATGAGTTATATGCCACGCATGCTCGAATTGGATAGTTATGATACGATCTGTCATGAACATCTTGAATTTTACAGTCTTGCGGTTCTGGAAAAAATTTTAGCACTCGGCGGAATGAAAGCCTTTAAAATTTCTTTCAATGAAATAAATGGAGGAAGCATCAGGGTGTATGCCACTCATAAAGAAAACAGCAAACTGGATACAAAAGAAAACCTGGCCTTGATCAATGAGATCAGGCACAAAGAATTTGACCTGGAACTGGATACGGATAAACCATATATTGATTTTCAAAATAGAATAGAAAAATTAAAAGTAGACTTACATAATCTTTTGGTTACACTAAAAAAAGAAGGTAAAAAAGTACATGTATATGGCGCTTCCACAAAAGGCAATACGATTTTACAATGGTGTGATATAGATGTTTCATTAGTGGAATATGCCGCAGAGAGAAATCCTGATAAGTATGGTGCGTATACTTTAGGAACAAATATTCCGATCATCAGTGAAGCCGAAAGCCGGGCTATGAATCCGGATTATTACCTCGTGTTGCCATGGCATTTTAAAGAAGAGTTTTTGGTAAGAGAAAAAGAAATTTTAGATAAAGGGACTGGTTTTATTTTTCCTGTACCAAATATTGAGATCTATAAGCATTAGAGATATTTTGTTTAATAGTATTTAAAAAAATCATTTATGAAAATTTTATTTTTTAGTTTGAGTATTTTATTTTGTTCTTATCTTTTTTTTGGCTGTAAAAAACAATCGGTTTCCAATCCAATTGTAAATAACATTCATGATACCGTTATAAATACCATTCATGATACCGTTTGTATTGTACCGAGTAAAATTGACATTCTG
Organism: Ferruginibacter sp.; assembly: GCA_046593675.1. Lineage (GTDB taxonomy): Bacteria > Bacteroidota > Bacteroidia > Chitinophagales > Chitinophagaceae > Ferruginibacter. Next base: position 5,834 of record JBKJSZ010000026.1, on the reverse strand, counting down.
GTAGAGAAGCAATGGCAGATCGATCAGGTAGAAAGAAGTTTTAATGGTCAGAATTCAAGTTATGTAAGAGGCGGAGTAAATACAACAGGAGATAGCTATCAAAATCTTAAATTATCTTTTTCCAGAAATGGAACGGGTTCTTATATAGATATTTACGGAGTGTCTCATCCTATTACGTGGACTATGGCCACAAATCAACAAAGTATGACGATTACTTCATCTTTTCCCACCGAAATTTTCATTTGGAAAATGGTTGAGATTAAGGATGAATTTCTATATAATACCACGGTTTCCGGAAATAGTTTATTAATTACGGCTAGATATATACAAGTACCTTAATTAATTATGGGTGCCAGATTCTTTGACTATTATTTTAGTGCATTATATTGCAATAATCAACTCCAATGTCATTAAAAAAAGGATTGTTCATTAATTGTAAAAAAGCAAAGGACAGTATTTTTGAATCTGGCTGGATGGTTTACCAATGTTTATTACTTTCTGAAAAAATTAGTTGGGATTATTGTGAAATACATGCGGAAAATAGATCCGTTCAGTCTGGATATGATCTATATTTTTTTAATTATCATCCGGTCACAATGGGTTGGTTGGAAACGGATTCTCTAAAAAAAAAATTAGGAACAGTATTCACCATGATACTGGAAGTTTCCCCTGACGATCCATTTGTAATGTGTCCTGAAAATGACTTTTCTTTTTATTGTGTACTTGATCCAACCATTCGTTCCAAGAGAAAAAATGTTTTTGCATTTCCGCGACCTTTAGAAACCAATTTTAAGGTAAATGCTTTTGAGAAAAATGAAATTCCTGTAATTGGAAGTTTTGGTTTTGCAACAAAAGGTAAAGGGTTTCAGCATGTAGTAGAAGCTGTGAATAAGGAATTTGACAGAGCCATTATAAAGATCAATATTCCTTATGGTGATTTTGTGCCGGAATCTGCATCTTATGCTTCCTTCCTTGCAGAAATTTGTAGAAAAAAAGCGAAGTCGGGAATTGAAGTGCAGGTTACACATGAATTTATGAGTAAAGAATCATTAATTCAATGGTGTGCATCCAATACCTTGAATTGTTTTTTGTACGACCGGCAAATGCCTGGACTAGCAGCAACCACCGATCAGGCCATCGTTTCGGGCCGTCCACTTTCGGTAAGTGATAATGATACTTTCAGACACATCACGGCTTACTTACCTCCTTATCCAAAATATTCCTTGAAGGAATCTATACAAAAATCTCCTGCAATAGTTAATACCATCAAAGCAGATTGGTCACCACAACATTTTGCTGAAAAATTTGACAGACTTTTGGAAAGTATAAACTTTGTTAATGAGAATGTAGAAAATAATCTCATAACATTGTCGTTAAAAAAGACTTCCATAAATGAAAAACTGAAAAGCAGGATAAGGAAGTATAAAAGAAAATTGCGGCTGAAAGAATTTAAAAAGAATCTTGTAAATATTTTCAAAGCAAAGCATGATATTATTTAAGCGTCAGATCAGAAAAATATTTTTACCTAACATCAGAAACAGTTATGCTCAGTTTGGTGAAGATTTAATTCTGTCACATTATTTCTATCAGGCAGGAATTAAAAAGCCTACTTATCTTGATATTGGTGCAAACGAACCCCAATATATCAGCAACACGTACCTTTTTTATGAACAGGGAAGCAGAGGAATTTTGATTGAGCCCAATCCTTTTTTGTACAAAAAATTAAAACGCAACAGGCCAAAAGATATTTGTTTAAATGTTGGTATTGGATTGAATGAAATAAAGGAAGCTCCATTTTTTGTTTTCCCCAATCATGCGAACGGGTTAAGTACATTCTCTGAAGCAGATGCAAAACATTGGGAAAATGTAGGGATGAAAGGAGTGGGTAAAATATCAGTTGAAAAAGTGATACAAATGCCTTTGGTCAGAATCAATACCATTCTGGAAAAATATTTTAAAAATGGAGCGCCAAATTTCATTTCCATAGATGTAGAAGGACTCGATTTACAAATATTACAATCAATGGATTTTGAAAATTACCAACCAGAGTTTTTTTGTATCGAAACATTGCTGTATAACGAATCGCAAAACGGCTATAAAAATCAGGCAATCATTAATTTCCTTTTAGAGAAAAATTATGTGTTGTACGCTGATACGAGAGTGAACACAATTTTTTGCAGAAAAGATATGATTCAATGAAAGCCATAATCACAGGTGTAAACGGACAAGATGGATTTTATCTTTCGCAACTATTGCATAAAAATCAAATAGCGGTAATTGCGGCTGGTAGAAATGAGATAGATATATCTGACTTTAACCAAGTACAGAATTTTATAAAAAAACATCAACCTGATTATATATTTCACCTGGCAGCTAATTCCACTACACAACATTCGGCTATTTTAGAAAATAATACAATTATTGGAACAGGTACAATTCATATTCTGGAAGCGGTAAAAAACTTTTCAACGCAAACAAAAGTGTTTATCAGCGGAAGTGGCTTGCAGTTTAGAAATGAAAATCGTCCGATAAAAGAAATTGATCCTTTTGAGGCAAGAGATGCTTATTCAGTCAGCCGTATTCAATCTGTATTTGCGGCAAGATATTATCGTTCCTTAGGTATTCAAACATATGTAGGATATTTTTTTAATCACGATAGCCCAAGGCGTAGTGAAAAACACATGGCAAAAAAAATATCAAGTTTCGCTCAAAGAATTGCGAAAGGAGACAACGGTATTTTAGAAATAGGAGATATGTCTGTGATAAAAGAATGGACTTTTGCTGGAGATGTTGTAGAAGGAGTATGGAAGTTTATGAATCAGGATTCAGTTTTTGAAGCAAATATTAGTTCAGGGAAAGGTTATTCGATTACAGATTGGGTAAAAGCGTGTTTTAACGTAATTGGAAAAGAGGCATCTTCATATATTATAGAAGCCAAAGGATTTAAGGCCGAGTACAGGCAATTGGTTTCTGATCCGGCATTGATTCAGCAAATTGGATTTAAACCAAAAGTTTCATTTGAGGAACTTGCAAAAATGATGGTGCTTGAAACCTGATCAAAAAAAAATATTACTCGTTCAATTATTCTCCAACGGTGATTGCCTGTACGCAACTGCTGTAGCAAGACAAATTAAACACGATTTTCCGGATTGCCATTTAACGTGGTGTATTGCTGAATCCTGTGCGCGCATACTTGAATTAAACCCATTTGTAGATTGTGTTCGCATAGAAAAATCAGTTTCTAAGAATGATGTGAATGCATTTAGGAAATTTAAACATTCCATTCTGTTAGAAAAATCACAAGGGAAATGGGATGAGGTTTTTATCACCCATAATGCAGATGATAACCTGGCCTTTTATGATGGCACAATCAGGGGAATGATATTAAGAGCCTACCCGAATAAAATAACCGTTCCGCTACAACCGGTTTTGGTTTTAAGTGAATCTGAAAAAGAGAAAGTATTTCATTTTGCGGATAAACATCACTTAAAAAATTTCAAAAATGTTATTCTTTGGGAATATGCACCTCAAAGCGGACAGTCTATTCTTAGCAAAGAAATGGTGATGCAAATAGCCAAAAAAATTGTACAAATAGATGCTACCTGTGTTATACTTTCTTCAGCAAATACATTTACCTCCTCTGATAAAATAATTGATGCAAGTATTTTAAGCATTAGAGAAAATGCGGAATTGAGTACATACTGCACGTTACTTATTGGGTGCAGCAGTGGAATAACCTGGCTCTGTACCAGTAATGCCGGAAAATTTCTTCCTATGGTGCAGCTGCTCGATGCTAAGGCGGCTTTTCTGAATGCTCCGTCTGTGGATTTTAAAAGGTATCAACTGCCAGACGATAATCTGATAGAAATGATTTCATTTGATGAGGATCGTGTATATAATTGCGTGAATAAAATCCTGGCAGCAAATTTTGCAGAGGCTAAACAAACTTTTAACGAAAAAATTCCGTTGCAATTTAATACCACGCGAAAGGTTGTATATAATATGCTTTGTTATCTTCAATTCAGAGCTGTGACCAGGCATTTCAAAATTATCAAATCTGTGTATGGTTTGCATCCGCTTTTCCTGAAACAATTTATTCTGGCTATTGTAACTTTTCCTTTTAAGCTGATGAAAAACAGGTTGACTAAAACCTTTCGTTTATAATAAACGGGTTTTTTATAAACAAAAAAAGGCTGCATATAAGCAACCTTTTAATTTCTTTTCATTTTTATCTATGCCGTTTTCGATTGAAATTTTATTTCCTCTTCCATCATTTCCGTAATCATCATCTGTAAATCGTATTTCGGTTTCCATCCTAATTTGGTATTTGCTTTTGTAGCATCACCAATTAAAAGATCTACTTCTGCAGGTCGGAAATATCTTGGGTGAATTCCAACAACCTGTTTTTCTACTGGTAATTGATAGGAAGCATTTGAACAACTTTGAATAAATCCTTTTTCATTTTCACCTTCTCCTGTAAAATTTAGTTTAATACCTACGTGATCAAATGCCATAATAATAAAATCTCTTACAGACGTTGTCACATTTGTTGCTAATACAAAATCTTCCGGAACGTCCTGCTGTAACATCATCCACATACCTTCCACATAATCTTTCGCATGTCCCCAATCCCTTTTCGCATTCAGGTTTCCTAATAAAATAATATCGTCTTTACCCAAGGCAATTCTGGAAACTCCTATTGTAATTTTTCTGGTAACAAAACTTTCTCCTCTCAACGGACTTTCGTGGTTAAATAAAATTCCATTTACTGCATACAGGTCGTAAGATTCACGATAATTGATCGTGATCCAATACCCATATAATTTTGCCACTCCATAAGGAGAACGAGGATAAAAAGGCGTTGTTTCTGTCTGCGGTATTTCCTGCACTTTTCCATACATTTCAGAAGTAGAAGCCTGGTAAAAACGGGTTTTCTTTTGCAGTCCTAAAATACGGATAGCTTCCAGTATTCTCAACACACCCATGGCATCAGAATTAGCCGTGTATTCCGGTGTTTCAAAACTTACCTGCACATGGCTCTGCGCAGCAAGATTATAGATCTCATCTGGCTGTGTCTGTTGAATAATTCGAATGATATTACTGGAATCTGTAAGATCTCCATAATGTAAATGAAATCTGTCTGCAATGGATTTATCAAAGAAAAGATGGTCAATGCGGTCAGTATTCATCAATGAGCTTCTTCGTTTGATACCATGCACATTGTATCCTTTTTTCAACAGTAATTCAGCGAGATAAGCGCCATCTTGCCCGGTAATACCTGTTATAAGTGCTGTCTTCATGTTCTTTGATGCTGATTTATTGGGCGCAAAAATAGCGGAAATATGTGCATTTCCTTCCTGTCAATTCCTATAAACTCACTTTTCTGTTCAAATTCAACAGTTAATATTGAAAAACAGATAATGCTATCTTCGCCGCTGAAATTTTAATCATTGCTTTCAATAATCATTGTTAATTATAAAACGCCTTTGCTTACAATCGATTGTATTAAGTCCATTGTAAATAATGAAGATCAGAATATTTTCGAGATCATTCTGGTGGATAATGATTCTAATGATGGAGTGGAAGTTTTGGTACAAAAAAAATTCCCTTTTGTTAAGTTCATACAGATGGGCTATAATTCCGGTTTTGCAAGAGCGAATAATAAAGGTATTGCTGCAGCAAAGGGAGAATGTTTTTTATTACTTAATTCTGATACGCTTACTTCAGAACATGCAATTACAAATTGTTATAACAACTTTAAAAGTTCTGCGTATGTAGCCTGTGGCGTACAATTATTATATGCAGATGGTTCCACGCAAACCTCTGGATATTTT
>JBKJSZ010000340.1:0-5243 GCA_046593675.1 Ferruginibacter sp. | reverse complement strand
AGGTTTTCTCCCGGATGTTCCCGGAAGCCAAACTAAAAATAATCAATGCACTGAAAGCAAATAATGAAATTGTAGCAATGACAGGTGATGGGGTAAATGACGGGCCTGCTTTGAGAGCAGCGCATATTGGAATTGCGATGGGCAATAAAGGAACAGAGATTGCGAAACAGGCAGGAGCATTAATTTTGCTCGATGATGATTTATCGAAAATGCTTGATGCTGTTGCGATGGGCAGAAGGATTTATGTTAATCTTAAAAAAGCGATACAGTATATTATTTCCATTCATGTACCAATTATCCTCACTGTATTAATTCCGCTGGCATTAGGTTGGGTATATCCCAATATTTTTTCGCCCATACATATCATCTTTTTAGAATTAATAATGGGTCCTACTTGTTCCATTATTTATGAAAATGAACCAATGGAAAAAGATATCATGCTTCACAAGCCCCGTCCATTTACAACCACTTTTTTTAATTGGAAAGAACTAACCACAAGTATTATACAAGGATTAAAAATTACAACAGGAACTTTAATTACGTATCAATATGCCGTGCATAAGGGTTTCAGTGAGCCGCTCACCCGAACAATGGTTTTCACAATGTTGATAGTTGCCAATATTTTTCTAACCTTGGTAAATCGCTCTTTTTATTATTCTATGCTCACTACCCTAAAGTTTAAAAACAATATGGTGTTGATTATGATCAGCATCACTATTGTCATATTGGGGTTATCAATTTTTGTAAAACCATTTGCGAAATTCTTTCAATTTGAATCGTTGAATCTATCGCAATTATCTATCTGCATTGTAGTGGGATTATTTTCTGTAATAGGGTTTGAAATATTAAAGTGGCGAAAGAGAGGCTACTCCTTCGTGAAAATAAAAAAATAGAAAGCAATGACAATTAAATTCCAAATATATTATAAAATGAAAAAATAAATTTGATTTGAGTGATTTATAATAAAGATATATTCCAACTACAAACCATTCTTTTTTTATAGTTCTTACTTACGCATATAATAGCTACATAAGCTAGTATTTGGTTAATTATAGTCTTTACCCAAAACTTATCAATATCTTAAGCTATTTATATTTAAAGTATTTATGAGCATGGATTTCAAAATTTAGTTGTACCTATATTTTCTAAAAAACCAAAACTTTAATAAATCTGCAGTAGAGTATTTACCCACTTTCACATTCATTAGACGGTAAATCTGCCTTCAATATAAACAAAGCTACCGCGATGTAGATATTTTTGCATCCTACAAAATACACGAGGATGATTATTTCCTGGCATTTTCAGTTATTGCTCCATTGGTAAGAGTTCATAAATGTCTGAAATAAATTTTACAAATTTGTATTCCATAATTCTTTTTCCTGTGCAGCATAATTTTCAAAATTGGCATCCAACCACGTTGTGACCCTCAAAATATTGAGTACATGTGCGAAGACTAATTCAAGTTTTTTCCGGGTGGCCAATGTATGGCAAACCGAATACCGGCCTTTGAATTAACTGAAAAGTCAGTAGGAACAAGTATTTATTTCATATAAATCATTTTAAATTCTATTATAAAATACCGTCTTTATTTCTATCTAATTGCAAATAAGAATCATGGTAACTTATAATTATAGTTATTAGTTTTTATCACTTAAGTATGAGAAATCAATTTCTATTTCCACTTGAGAGTGATAGCCTTCGCTTTATTGATATTGAAGAATACGGCTTTAAGCCAAATCTACTCCAAACCCAGGTATAAATGTTTCCCCATCATCTATGCAAGGTGTAAATTTTCCTTGAATGTTTTCTTGGCAGAATACCATATTTGCCTTTTCATTCAAAACCGTTTCCGGCAACTTTAACCACTAAAGACCTCGTTTCTTGTTAAATACATTAAATGATATTTTACAGTTTCAATTTCCAAATCTCACTCAGATTTTTAAGTTCAAATATGGAAAAAGTCAGACACATTGCAGCAATAACAAAAAATAGAACAGCAAGCACATAATAATATTTTATTAAAAGAATTATATCGAAAAGAATGAAAACAAAAGAAGCATTAATAAATAATTCATACTTCTAATGAAGATAGCATTGCATATCATTTTGCTTAGTGTGAATTATGCAAATTATTTACATAATTATATAACGATTTAGTGCATAAATGAAGCAACCTTTATGCAGCCACAAAATACATTTGTGGTTTAAAATTAGAATAATGAAAAATAATTCAGAGTTGCAAAAAGACGTTCAAGATGCCATTAAATGGGAACCATTATTGCACGCAGCAGAAATTGGTGTTACAGTTAAAAATGGTGTAGTAACACTTACCGGTGTTGTTGATAGCTATACAAAAAAAACCGAAGCAGAAGACGCGGCAAAAAATGTAGCTGGCGTAAAAGCAGTAGTTGAAAAAATTGAAGTTAAATTCGGTAGTACTTATGGAAAAAAGACTGACAACGACATTGCTGACGAAATTGTAAGTGCTTTTAAATGGAACTGGCGAGTGCCGAATGATAAGGTGAAAGTGAAAGTTGAAAATGGTTGGATCACACTGGAAGGTGAATTAGAGTACAATTACCAGAGAGACGCCACTAAAGATATAGTGAAAGATCTACTAGGGGTAACAGGTGTTTCAAATTTAATATTCATTAAATCAACTACGGAAGAAAAGGTAGAAAAAGCAGGTATAGAATCTGCCCTTAGACGTAACTGGTCAATATCTAACAACGATATTAATGTCGCCGTTTCCGGTCATAAAGCAACATTGAGAGGCACTGTAGATTCTTGGTACCAGAAGGATGAAGCAGGTCGCATTGCTTTCAAAGCTCCTGGTATTTGGTCAGTGGATAATGAGTTAATTGTTGATTATGCTTATGCGTTAATGGATTAATAAATCCGTAAATTAAAATGGGAGAACAGCCTTCCATTTTAATTTATTATTCAAACCATCGCTTTAGATAATTGCAAAAAATTTTAAATTTAATTACATGAAAAAGAAATAAAAAAAGCAATTAAAGTATAAATTAATTATGGCGGTAAAAAAAGTTTTGGCTACAAATAATGCCATCCTTACTGCTAAAATTGAAAAGTCTGCAGAAAAGTACATAAACGAGATTTTTAATAAGAGCAAGAAAAAAATTATTGCGAAAAAGAAAATTGGTTGTTAATAGTAGGTTGTAGATACATAAACCATGAAAATAAATTAATGCAAGTATAAAAAAAATATGGGGTCAGCAGACCGAATCATCAGAGTAGGACAAGCCATATTCATTGTTGTATTATATTTTACGCACCCCATTACAGGCACATTGGCTTCTATAACGAGCAGTTTAGATAAAGCGGTTCGCATTTTAAAAAAAAGCAGAAGATGCTTGGTTTGATAGCGCATTCCGTTAAGTCAAAAATAACTATGGAAATAAATATTGAAGTACAGCACTTGTTAATTGAAAGCTAATAAAAAAGTGGATTTGAAAAACTTATAAAGCTAAAACACGAAGGAATCTGATGCGTTAAAAAAGCGAATCAATTATCTGGTGGTGAAAAACAACGGGTGGCTATTGCAAGAGCGCTAATAAATAATCCAAATATAATTATGGGAGATGAACCCACCGGCAACCTCGAAAAAAAAAAGTGATAATGTTTTCGATTTGTTTTAAAAATTATTAGAAGAATTTATGCAGACTTTATTGATCGTAACAAACGATCAAAGTTTTGCCGACAGAATGCACAGAATAATAGAAATGGAAGATGGGAGAATAATTAAGCAAGAAAATAACCTACATGGACTTTATAGATTATTATAAAATTTTGGAAATAGAAAAAACAGCTTCAGAAGATCATATAAAAAAAGCATATCGCAGACTGGCAAGAAAACTGCACCCAGACCTTAACCCAAATGATAAGGATGCACATAAAAAATTCCAGACAATAAACGAAGCCAATGAAGTATTAAGTGACCCTGAAAAAAGAAAGAAATACGACCTGCATGGTAAAGACTGGCAACATGCAGATCAGTTTGAACAACAAGCTCAACAACGCCGCCAAAACCAAGGCAGGCAGCAATTCACATATGCTGATGATGGAGATTTTTCAAGTTTTTTTGAATCTATGTTTGGCGGTTCGGAGCGACGAAGGCAAACGCAATATAGGGGGCAGGATTATAACGCAGAACTTACACTTAGTCTTATTGATGCAATGGAAACACACCAGCACACCCTTACTGTAAATGGTAAAAACATCCGCATTACTATACCGGCAGGCATTGAAAACGGGCAGGTTATAAAATTAAAAGGATACGGTTCTGTAGGTGCAAATGGAGGGCCTACGGGTGATTTATACATCACATTTATTATTACGCCTAATGCTAATTTTAAGCGACTCGGGAACGATCTGTATACGAAAACTACCATTGATTTATATACTGCTTTGCTCGGCGGAGAAACAACTATTGAAACGCTGAAAGGAAGAGTAAAATCAAAAATAACTCCTGTAACGCAGTATGGAACTAAGATACGGCTGAAGGGGAAAGGCTTCCCCGTTTATAAAAAAGAAGGTGAAGCCGGCGACCTTTATGTTACTTACGAAATAAAATTACCGATTAACCTTACAGAGCAACAAAAAATATTATTTACCGATTTGTCTAAACTAGAATAATTATGGAAACAGAAAATATGATCCTGGCAAGTGAGTTTTGTATATATCACAATATTGAATTGTCTTTTATCTATTCGCTCAATGAGTCGGGTTTAATAGATATTACAAGTATTGAAGAAAAAATATTTGTGCCTTTAAGCCAACTAAAACATTTAGAACATATGATGCGTTTAAATAAGGAAATGGATATTAATGTAGAGGGAATTGAAACCATTACTTACTTATTACAGCGCATAAAGGATTTACAATTAAATATTGTACAACTTAATAACAAGCTGTCGTTTTATGACCGTGGGTAAAAATTCCCGTTAGTTTTTTTAGATTAAACTTCTATGATGTGTGAATAGTACAACTCTTTTATTTTATTGTATAACAATTCTGAATATTAAAACAATGAACTTTATGAATTTAAAGTTGTTTGATTAAAATTTATAAATTATGAAAAAAATATTAATTGGGTTGGACTATGATCCTACCGCACAAAAGGTTGCAGAAATTGGTTTTTCACTTGGTGATAACCAGCATGTAGAAATAACTTTACTTCATGTTATTGGAAACCCCTCCTACTATGCTTCCTCAGTTTATGA
>JBKJSZ010000319.1:0-3039 GCA_046593675.1 Ferruginibacter sp. | reverse complement strand
CTGGCACCATTACTCGCAGCAATGGCGTTACATAAAATTTCGGACAATACCGATGTAGATCTTTGGAAAAAATTTCGCTTTGGATTGTATGCAACCGGTGTTTTTTTCCTGCTGGGTATTATGACGTATTTCAGTATCGACTACAGCCAGGAGAACAGGGATCGCACAAAAAAATTCAATGAGATCTATCAATCAGGTGCCGGAGATGTTGCCGCTAAAACTGCCGTATTAAATTCTACCACAGAACCTAAGAAAGATAACAGGCTTTATGAAGAAATGATAAATAATTTTAAAGGAAACCCTGATGCTTTGAAAATTTCAAGAGAGGTTATTACTGAAATTAGAAAAGACCGGGCAGAATTATTTTTCGGCGATATACTTCGTTCTTTTATTTTTATATTAATAGCAGCTATTTTAATTGGACTTTATATTAAGAAAAAAGTTTCAGTAAATATCATGCTCATTGGTGTTGGCGTATTAGCAGCGATTGATCTTTTGTCGTTTGGTGTAAAATACCTCAATGATAAAAGTTTTGACAGCAAGGATAAATATGAAACTTCTGAATTTCCAATGACGGCTGCAGATGAACAAATTAAAAAAGACGCAGATCCAAATTTCCGTGTGTTTAATTTAAGTGGCGGAGATCCATTTCAGGAATCTAAAACATCTTATTATCACAAATCAATTGGTGGTTATCATCCTGCCAAAATTGGTATTTATGATGATCTGGCTAGTTATCAACTCAACGGTTCTCCTAATCTTTCCGTATTAAACATGTTGAATACCAAATATGTTTTACAACGACAAGGTAATGACGTAATAGCATCAACCAATCCCGGTGCATTAGGAAATTGCTGGTTTGTAAAAGGTACTAAAATTGTAAATGGTGCAGTAGAAGAAATGAAGGCTTTGAGTAATTTCAATCCAAAAGACACCGCTATTATAGACCAAAAATTCGCAGGCATATTAAAGGATATTGTTCCTGCTGATTCTGTAGCCATTATTAAAATGACACAATTTGATAATGATGCCATCAGCTATCAATCAAATTCAACATCAAAAAATCTGGCTGTATTTAGTGAAATTTTTTATAAAGACTGGAAAGCAACAATTGATGGACAACCTGCACCAGTTATTAAAGCGAATTATGTGTTACGTGCATTGGTCATTCCGGCTGGCAACCATAAGATCGAATTTAAATTTGAACCACAATCGTATTTCACTGGCAGAACCATCAGCAATATTGCTTCCTGGCTCGTTTGTATTTTATTGTTGATTACGATTTTCCTGGAATTCAGAAAAAGTAAAAACAGCACGGAAGCATAGCCTACCATTGGAAAATAAAATCCATATAGCAGCTATTGTTCCTTATACCGTTTTCCCTGCAAAAATGGGTGGACAAAAAGGTATTGCGTTGTTTTATCAATACCTCAAACAAATAGCAACTGTCACATTATTGTGTACTTCAGATACGGAAGCCCCCGATGATTTCAGGGAAAATGTATTGCCGGTAATCGGATCAACGCCGGGCAGATATGTAAACCCTTTTTTGATCAACAACTTAAAAAAGATCATCCACGAAAGGGAGATAACTCACCTGATTTTAGAACATCCTTATTATGCATGGCTTGGTATTTCCTTAAAGAAAATCACCGGCGTAAAACTGATTGTTCATAGCCATAATATAGAATCGTTAAGATTTAAAAGCACCGGCAAATGGTGGTGGAAAATTTTATGGCAGTATGAAAAAAGACTCCACCAGCATGCTTCCCTGAACTTTTTTATAACAGATGATGATAGAAATTTTGCAATAAAACATTTCAAATTATTGCCTGAAAAATGCACGACTATTACTTATGGAATTGAACGTTCGCATGCACCTGATGACAAAGAAAGAGCGGATGCCAAAATTCAATTGAAGCAACGATACCAGATAGCATCCACGGAAAAAATTTTATTATTTAATGGAACTTTAAATTACATCCCAAATTTGGATGCGGTAAATGCGATCATACACCACATCAATCCCTTGCTGCTTCCATCTGGCCTGCAGTATAAAATAATAATTTGTGGTAAAGGATTACCGGAAAGTTTTGACAGTTTAAAAAATTACCAATCTCAGAATATTATTTATGCCGGTTTTGTAAATGATATTAATGAATATTTTTTAGGATCTGATATTTTTATCAACCCGGTGATAGAAGGTGGTGGTATAAAAACAAAATTGGTGGAAGCTCTAGGATTCAATGTGCCTTGTATCACTACAGCCAGTGGCGCCATCGGTATTCCGGAACATGTTACCGGAAACAATATGTTGATTATAAAAGATAATGATTGGTCAGCATTTGCCAAAGCCATCATTGATAATAAACCCTCCGGCATTCCGGATGTTTTTTTTGAACATTTTTACTGGAAAAATATCACACAAAAAGCGTTGCAAAAAATTCAGCAAATACCATAACTATAATACTTTATAGAAATGAGGAGTATTTTTAATGATGACAGGAGTATAAGAAATTACCGTAAAAACATTTTGACAAAATCCCCTGAACAATAAAAAAGTATACCGACTGGTAAATAAAGACAAAAGGAATAAGAATGGAATTTCTGCAATGAAAATAAATAGATTTATTAAAAACCATACAACTCCAAACTCTTTTCTGATTCTAACAAAAGAAGAAAGCATGATCTGCAATCCTTTCTTATCATAAATATTACTATAACTTCTGTCAGTAGATTTAAAAGTAGACATGGCAGATTCTCCACACAGATGTATCAATTTATAATCGCCATAAATACATAAATTGCCTTGCTTCCTTAAACGGCTGCACCACTCTACTTCTTCAGAATATAGAAAGAAATCTTCATCCAGCAAACCTGCTTTTTCTACAGCCGATCTTTTTACCATTAAAAATGCGCCATTGATCCAATCCACTTCTACGATACCTTTTGCTTCATTAATTCCGGGCTTTTGGGCCTGTAAAATATTTCCAAAAAATTTTAAAATTTTTCCAAAAAATGGCAGCTGTAAAATAAAAT
>JBKJSZ010000035.1:0-5414 GCA_046593675.1 Ferruginibacter sp. | reverse complement strand
TCCCAGTTACAGTAGTTAAGCGAAGCAGTAAAGTTTGTATTATGTTTTCCGCTTTGCAGAGTTAGGTTGTTTTTTTGGCTAACTGTGTTTTGATTGGATTTCACTTTAAACCAATCTGTGCTAGTACCATAATCTATAAAAGCAAATAATTTCTTTGTCGATGTTTTTGTTTTCCCTTCTTAGAAACTTACAATCATTGACTTGCCAGTATAATTCATTTCTTTAACAGTTCCAGCCGGTAACAGTTTTACTTTAAATTTTCGTGCACCTGCTACGTTGGTAGAGCCTTTAGGGGCACCTGGTTCAATCGTCAATCTCTTCCCTTTGTCATCCCATTTCAGGAGTGTCCAGGTACCTATACCTTTTTTATAATCTTGGGTAATACCATCATCTTCGTATAAAGTATAGTTTCCATTCGCTCCAACATATACACTAAGTATTGTTGGTTCAGATACTACTTCTGCAGTGTATTGACGAACTGGGTCTATTGGTATAATTGCACCTGCACGTACATAGATCGGCATAATTGCAAGATCTACTTTACGGTTAACAATTTGTCCGCCAGTTTCTTTTGCATTAGTCCACCAATCATACCAATCACCTGCCGGCAGGTATACCTTACGTATAGTAGCGCCTTTTTCAAATACAGGTGCTATAATCATATCGCGACCCCACATATACTGGCTTCCCATTCCTTTCACTTTTTCATCATTTGGATAGTGCAGCCACATAGCACGCATTAATGGCAACCCACTGTTTGTAGCTTCCCATGCAAGTGTATAAGTATAAGGCAGTAATTGATAGTGCAATTCGCTGTACTTTTTAGCGATTGGTTCTATATTAGGATTATTCAGTTCAGACAAGGATGGTGGCACCTTGTCTTCACTTGGGCCCATATAGCTTAAACCCCAGCCCCATGGCAAACGTGTTCTCCAGGTGCGGCCGTGTGAACGGAAAGATCCGCAGAACGCTGCGAACTGGTGCCAGCGTGCATATAATTCACCAGTTGTTTCTGCATTCGAATAGAAACCACCTATATCAGAACCCCAATAAGGGCCAATGCTCAAAGAATAGTTGATACCAACAGCAATCTGGGCTTCCAATGTTTTCCAGGAAGATTCAGTATCGCCAGACCAAACCCATCCACCCCACTGTGCTATACCAGGATACCCATTACGTTGTAAACTCCATGGACGCTCATTTGGCTTGGTTGATAACTGACCTTGATAATACAGTTGGTGGCGTTTAATACGTTCAAATAGATTGAACCAGTCACCTTCGTCAGGCCAGAAACCATCGGCTCCTTTATTAACGAGCTCAACGTGTTGTTGCCAGTAGTTTTGAATATGACCCTGATCCAATGTTTCATCCGCTTTTGCAGGAATTGTTCCATGAAGGGTAGGCAATATATCGCGATCCCATGGCACCATGTGTAAGATGACCTTTGAATGCCTGTTGTGCATATCAGTAAAGAATGCAGAGACATCTCGTTTAAATACTTCAGGATTAGGTTTGAAAGAAGGTTGCTTTTCATTCCAGCCCACAGGCGCAAAACCTGTTCCCAGATAAATTACCGCGTCTAATGGAATTCTTTTGGCGCGGAATGTATCAACAATACCAATCATTTGATTCTCATCTATGAGCGTGCGGTGCGACTGCATATAACCCAATGCCCATTTGGGCGGCATGGCAGCAGGACCGGTAATGCGTGAAAAGTCATTCATGAAGGCTGTAGGCTCATGACTGTCAAATACAAAGAAATCATATAGTCCGGGAACAATCTGGTCTATTGGAGGTAAGCCTTTACCCTGGCTTAACTCCTGGTTCCTTTGTGTTTGTGGTGTATTCGTTACACCAATAGGTTTCCAGGGAACGAATGCACCACGATTGTTGTCTTGCAGGTCAACGTATACCCATGGGGTAGCTACAAACAATCCCCAACCTTCGGTACCTACTAACATAGCCACTGGATTGCGGGAACCGTAAGCATCACTTTGCCAGCGTGGTTGCATACTATCTATTGAACCACGGCGGTCAAATTGAATAGGTTGTGTACGCCAGTTACGATTATGCTCAGGTTTCGGACCACCTTCGCCCATACCTAATATGGGTTCATTGCCGGATATAAAAGTCAATCTGCCATCATTTTCAAACACAACATTTTGAATAATCTGGCCTTTTACATTAGTAACTACTACACAAAGTGGATCATGCTTTACCTCAACAGTGAATGCGCCTACCTTTTTCTTAACTTCTGCCTTAACCTCACGCAAACTGATCTCAGGAGCGCCATACTTAAACGTTTCTGTTACAGCTGGAGAAAAGGGGTAGTCTTCATTAAAAGATAGGGGCTTAAGCGTGATCCGCACAGAATTATCTCCTGCTTTGCGGATATCCAACTGAGCGGGTTGGCCAGCCGTAGTGATCTGTTGAGCATCAATAACATTGGCCATGACAAGAAAAGCCATTAGAGTCAGAAACTTTCGCATAAAACGGAAATGATTCATAATATCGACAAGCTTGAAATTTTATAATCGCAGTTCGTATCGTGACCCTTAAAAACGTTTAACTAACTATTCATCATCTCGAATCCTGCACCATGGTTTATCAAATTACTATGCTGTTTCCTATAAGTCAACCTTGTTGAATTCATGTATACCTACTTTTTTAAAAAAGGCCAAATAATAATAAGAATATTATGACCTTCTTGTTATCCAATGATGAAGTCAATATTTTTTAAGGTACAGCTATCCAGAATACGCAACAACTGCAAATGTTTCATGGTAGCTTTATATTTTGGAACTAAATAGACAATTCACTTCTAATCAAAATATAGCTGAAAATGTCATTATTATTGTTTAATGTAATTTTGAAAATTAAAAGTAATTAATTGCATCAATTAGTTGTGTACGCATTTTAACAGGATATACATAGATTTTATCCCAAATAAAATAACTAAATCTTTTCATAAATTCGTATTTATAAATTTTTTATTTTATTCTGCCTGACAAAACTGATCGTTCAACAGGAAGTGTCGGTAAAACAAACCGATTATTTGGGGTTTATCCGACTGTGGAATTTTGTCAAAAAATGAGAAGGGTTAGTTAATTAAATTGGCTTTGAATGGATGACGATTAGTTAACTTTCCTGCACTAATTATCATACACAATGACTATTTGGAACCTCCGCATCATTGCCTACTCATTAATGTTTCAAGTTTTTTGTTAACAGTAGTAAAGCACAATTAGTAACAACACCTTCCTATTTCGAACAAAAAATAGTTCGCTCTTACCAAACAGCTATGATTGTAGAACCGCCACCAGACATTGCAATAGATAGTTTTTACAAAAAATATGCTGACGCATTT
This sequence comes from Ferruginibacter sp., assembly GCA_046593675.1. Taxonomy (GTDB): domain Bacteria; phylum Bacteroidota; class Bacteroidia; order Chitinophagales; family Chitinophagaceae; genus Ferruginibacter. The sequence goes on along the minus strand of JBKJSZ010000035.1, from coordinate 2,047 downwards.
GGCATACCAATCGTTTCTTCCGGCAAGGTTCCGGATGATGCATTGCTAATGGCAAGAGATATAGTAAAGTATATGCTTATAAAAAGACCTCATGTACGCGCCACCATTATGCGTCAGAAAGTTAGGGTGTTGGTGATGGCCGAAACAGAGATGGAAACCGATTTGCCGGATAGAAGTAACTGGAAAAACCCAACCAGAGAAGACAGCCGCCTAACACCTGGAGAACGGGATAATTATGATAAGCCAGGAGGCATAGCCAGCATGACAGACCGCGAACATTGGAACAAATGGGCTCGGGGCATGGGCGGTACCATTACTTCCTGTGCTAAAGAAAACCTGCTTGGTTAGCCAGGCACCAGGCATTACGGAGAAAATATCGTGATACATGAATTCAGTCATAATATTATGAATGCACTCCGCTCTTGAGGCACGGCATTGTACAAACAAATACTTGCCGCATATGAAGTACTCAAAAGCAAGGGTATGTATAAGGGACAATATGCCATCAACACTTCTGCAGAATACTGGGCAGAAGGAACATAGTGGTAGTTCTGGTCCAATTTTGAATTCTATAAGGGAGAACAATGGGTACAAACTGCCGACTACCTGAAAACAAAGGACCCTGTTCTATACAGCTTACTCGAAAAGGTATACATCGGTCATCAAAATTCTGCTGCTGTGTATTATGGAAAAAAAATAAGACCGACACGAGCTAGAAAATAGTAACTCAAAATAATTCCTGGCGTATCTGGTATCGCATGGTCAGGGATTATTTTATCATATTCTTACCTATTGGTAAAATCAGTTTATTTCCATGCTTAGTTTTTCTACTTTCACATAAAACATTTTCTCAATGGCATCTAGGGTAATATTTTTTCCATCACCCTCTATAAGGCTTGTACTTTTCCAATCTTCGGTGGGAACAAAACGAATGGTATGCCCATTCAGCTTAAGTAGAAGCGGCAGATTAAATCACTTCACAGAATTCGTCCACCTGTAATGAATGAAGCGTTCATCGTCACTGATAAAGTATTCCAGTTTAGGAATTTGCACAGTACGCAGGTATTGATCAAAAACCCTACTATAATCAAATCCTGCATTGTGGGAAATAAATTTTTCTATATCGGATGAATTAACTGTTTTATGGTAGAAAGTACTGTTCAGTCCGCGGAGTATCTTTCTAAACAGCGTATCGTCGTTCAATCCATGCCGAATTGAATGTAACATATTACTGGGTTTAGGGTACATGTCTCCACTGCCCTGAGCATTTACATTATACTCAGCTATCACTGTTCTATCGTTTCGAATACCTCTTCTGATGCCATGATTATATACGTCGGCAGCTTCAGCACCAAAAAAATAATCAATAAAAAGTGTTTCACTGTAATTGGTAAACCCTTCGTGTACCCACATATCAGCAAGATCATTTGTGGTGATATTGTTTCCGAACCATTCATGTCCGCTTTCATGTACAATAATAAAATCCCATTTCATTCCCCAGCCTGTTCCTGAACCATCTTTTCCCCTGTATCCAAACCTATATTGATTACCATAAGAAACAGCACTCTGGTGTTCCATACCCGTGTTGGGCACATCTATTAGTTTATAGCCATCTTCATAAAAAGGGTAAGGCCCAAACCAGTATTCAAAACTTTTCATCATCTGTTTTACCTGACTGGGCATATATGTTTTGGCACGATCATAATTGTAATCCAATACCCAATAGTTCATATCAAGTAAACCCTTTTCGCCTTTGTACTTTTCTGAAAAGTTTACATACTTTCCAATATAGGGAATAATGCAGTAATTACTGATGGGATTTACCACTTCCCACTTATAAGTAGTAGTTCCATTTTTATTATCCTTTTTAAATGTCAGTCTTCCATTGGCCACTGCAACAAGCGTATCTGTCACAGTCATGGTAAGCGAAGCACCTTTATCAGGTTCATCACTTTGATGATCTTTACAAGGATACCATACAGAAGCTCCCACGGCACCCTGGCAGGTAACTGTCATCCATGGTCTTCCCAATGAATCTTTGGTAAAT
>JBKJSZ010000299.1:0-14051 GCA_046593675.1 Ferruginibacter sp. | reverse complement strand
CTTTAAAATTATATCCGGTAGGTGATGCAAATGGGTATCATCTTATCAACGTAAAAATTTATAATAACCTTACTCCCGGTAGTCTGACATTACATGTAAAAAGTGGTGACCATCCAGCTATTAGCACATCTTTGATAAACAGTAGCAAATCTGTAAATAATTATTTTTCAATTACAAATAATGGTTTGACATTTTCCACAGCAGATGTTTTCCTTTCCTGGCAATTAAGTGATATTGATGCGGGTGCAAATGTTGCCAATTTTACCGTGTCAAAATATAATGGTTCTGTCTGGACACCTGTTGTAGTGACAAATGTAGATGTTCCTCAGAATTCGATTAGTACTTCAGGAATTACAGCTTTTAGTGATTTTCAGATTGGCGAACCATCTTGTACTCCTTTAACCATAGCTTGCCCTGCTCCTCTTACTGTTTGCCAGGACGGCCCGACGGGTGCTTGTAATGTGCGCTTTTATCCTGCAACTATTCCTGTATCTCCTGTACTAGATTATATAGATAGAAAGATAACTTATACTGGTGTTTCTATAAATGGTGGTGGTAATTCCGCTACAGTTGCAGCAGGTACGATGGTTTCTTTGAATTATAATCTTTCTGTGTTTTTTAACTACGCAACAGGTTACTGCCCAGGTTGTGTGGTTCAATCTTACATTGGTATAGGATCTACAGGTACAACAATCCAATGTGAACCCAATATATACAGTGGCTATTCAGCTTCAAGAAATACAACGTTTACCGCACCTACTTCACCTGGTATATATTATCTAACACAAAGTGGAACATTAGATTATGTATGTCAGCCAAGGAGTTTCGATAATGACAGTACAAATGCTATAGGTGTTATAGTTGTTGGTCCAACTTATGCCGTTGCAACAGGTGGTTGCGGTATTCCGGTAATATCAAATAACGCCCCGGCATGTTTTCCAATTGGAACCACGCCTGTTATCTGGACAGCAACAGATTCATTAGGTAATACGGCTATTTGTACTCAAAACGTAACGGTAAATGCAGCTACAATTTATCATCGTGATGCAGATGGAGATGGTTATGGCGTTTCTGCCAATACGTACTATTGTACAACAACTGCAGGATATGTTTTAAATAATACAGATTGTAATGATAATAATGCGGTTATTCATCCTGGTGCAGCAGAAATTGCCGATAATAGTATAGATGAAAATTGCGACGGTTTTGATTCAACATCATATGTTTGTACCATCTCCTTACATGGCTCTACAGGGGATACACTTATAGTTTGTACAGAAAGTGCGGCAATTGTAGGACAGGTACATCTCATTGTTACAAACGGTGTTGCTCCTTTCACTTTTACTGGTGATACTACAGATCTTAGTGCCGGAACTTATAATTATACAGTTACAGATGCCAATGGTTGTGTTGACTCTACAACAATTCAGGTAATATTTACCAACTGCATCATTCCGGCCTATGAGCCACCTGTTAACGATACAACAAATAGTTTGATAGGACCAGAATTAACGCAGCTTTTTAACTTTCCTGCATCAGTTATAGATACAACAAGTTCAAACGGCATCTTCACTTTCAGTGATAATTTTGGGGAAGTATTAATCGAAGTGATTGCACGGCAGGGTAAATATCAACAACTATTTACCTTACTGCAAACACCTGCTTATGGAATGACTAATCTTATAGATAATGGTGATACTACTTTAATAATAACGGGAATGTTCCCCATATCCAAACTGCCGAAATTAGATTCTTTAAAATATTCTCCTGATACACTTGTTAATGCGGTACGGCCATTTTATAGTCCTATAAGTGCATTCGCATCAACGGGAGTTGCAGTTAGCCAGGGAGATACTTCTATTGTATCCTATAAAGCACGAAAAGCGTGGAATGTTTCAGGAAAGGGAGTGAAAGTGGGGGTATTGTCTGACAGTTATAATACCAAATTTGGCAATCCTGCTGCATTGGATGTTCAACAGGGTGATCTGCCAGGTCCGGCTAATGGTAATTATCTAAAGCCTGTTATAATTTCAGAGGAATATTCCTATGGAAAAGCATCAGATGAAGGAAGAGCAATGCTGCAGGTTATACATGATATTGCACCTGATGCTGAATTAATATTCCGTTCAGGATTTGTTAGTGCAGGACACTTTGCAGAAGGTATTAAATCTCTCCGCGATTCCGGATGTAATATTATTGTTGATGACATCACCTATATCACTGAACCATTTTTTACGGATGGAGTAATAGCAAAAGCAGTAGAAAATGTAACAGCTTCCGGTGTAAATTATTTTACTTCTGCAGGAAATTTTGGAAATAAATCTTATGAAGGTGTATTCACACCTATAGCGGCTCCTGCAGGTTATACAGGTGTAGCTCATAATTTTGGAGGTGGTGATGTGTTTCAGAATTTAACATTAACTAAAGGAACATATACTATCGCACTTCAATGGGATGATAATTATTATTCAATTGGAGAAATAGGCTCATTGAATGATCTTGATATTTATCTTGTTGACCAGTTCGGAAGCCGTTTATTCGGATTTAATAAGAATAATCTTGGTTCTGATCCATTGGAAGTTTTGCCTTTTGTGGTAAAATCTACAGTGAATGCTAAAATTATAATTGTCCGTAAAAGTGGAAGTGGCAACGTACGTTTTAAATACATACTTTTCAGAGGTGAAGGTACCATTACCAATCATACTCAGGGAACAGGAACCATTATCGGGCAGGCAAATGCTGCCAGTGCAATTACTGTTGGTGCTGTATTGTATAAAAATACACCGGCGTATAATGTTAGCCCTCCAACCATCGCCTCTTTTTCTTCTGTAGGTGGAACTGTAATAGATGGCGTTAACCGGAATAAGCCTGATATAACAGCGCCTAATGGTGTAAATACAACAGTCTATATGGGTGGAGTGGATATTGATGGAGATGGTTTGCCTAATTTCTTCGGTACATCTTGTGCCGCACCACATGCAGCCGCAATGGCTGCGTTACTCACCGAGGCTAAGAAAAGATTTTTCAATGCATCTTTCTCTACTACTCAACTTAAAACATTGCTGGCTACCACATCTCTTGATATGGATGTAAGTGGTTACGATGCCAATACCGGGTATGGCTTGATCCAGACAGATCTTGCTCTTAAATCATTCTCAAATGCTATTCCGCAGGTTAAAAATATGCGCCTTCAGGATTCGTCTTTTGTACCAGGTACACAACCGGTGACTGTTGTTTTAAGCGGCGAATATTTTGCCGGCAATGCTTCTGTGATTTTCCAATATGATACCATCCCGGCCGTTGTTACTAACGGTACACAAATCACTTGTAACATTCCTGCATTTATAGGTAATCCACCATTGACTGTTTATAATCCGCCAGTTACACCAAGTGGTTTGGATGGTGGTATAAGTGATTCGTTGTATTTCTTTGGAACGATGAACCATAATGTAAAAATCACAGTAGATAACGCCACGAAAAAGTTCGGTGAGAAATTACCTGTTTTCTCGTACACTGTAACTATGGATAATCAACCCCTTCCATCGGGAGTAACTTTAGCTACACTTGGTTTAACAGACATCACTTTTACCTCTATTGCAAACAGTTTATCAAATATTGGACTGTATGCTATCAAGGCCAATTCAGCAGTCACCAACCTGAATCTTCCGGCTTCTCAGCTTTTGGCTACTCAATATAATTATGAGTTTGTAAATGGACTACTCTCTATCAATAGGATGCCGATTTCCATCACACCACGTGATACAACCATTGTGTATGGTAGTGCATTAAAGGGTAAGCAGATAAAATTTGATTATGCTTTTGACAACACGAATATCCGGCCAAGTGAAATAATGGCCTTCATTGATTCATTAAAATTCACCCACGAATCAGCTATGTCGAATACAATGATGCTGGTAGATTCAAAAGTGGCCGTAAACGGGCAAACACTTAGTGAAGAAGATTTTTTAAACATGGCCTTTATGGCTACCGGCAAAGCTGAAACCAATTCTAAAGTGGCAGTAAATTCTAAAGTTGCTGTGAATGGATTTTCATTTGATACAGCCCGCTATGTATTGGTGGCTCCTGAATCGATTTTCGATTACCAGACTGATTCGGCAAATGCAACATTGCGTAATTCAAAAGTGGCGGTAAATTCAAAAGTGGCAGTAAATTCTAATGCAACCGTCAATTCAAAAGTAGCTGTAAATGGTCTTGCGTATGTAAACGGGCAGAACATGGTCAATTCAAAAGTTGCCGTAAATTCAAAAGTTGCCGTAAACAGCAATTCATTTAATAATGAATCAAATGAAAATGTACTACTGATAGTGGATTCCCTTGATGTATATGGAGTGGACGATTCCCTATCGGGATTTAAATCAATGAACATGATCTCTGGATACACTGTTGGAAACTGGTTGATAGGCCCGGGAGTGTTAATTTCAGAAAATTTTGATATTAGCTACGGATTAGGCCATTTAACAATCACACCTGCACCACTTACTGTAAAAGCAAAAGATACTACTACTGGTTGTGGCGGGGTTCAACCTGCGTTCAGGTTTGTTAATTCAATATATCAGTATGATGATGCAGACAGCACCGTTGTGCTTACTTCACCATCATATAAAGTCTATAACAGTTCTAATACATTAATGGGTTCAGGTAATCTTTCAACGGGTACGTATCAGATTGTGCCATATGGAATGACACTGAAGTCTGTTGCTAATTACACCTTCAGTTACTCAAATGGGATATTAACTTCAGCACCATTACTTGCCTCAGCCGTGGCCGGCAGCATTAGTTGTTTTGGTGAAACCACTACGATAACTATTACGGCTACTGGTGGAACAGCCCCTTACACAGGAACAGGTAATTTTACTTTTAGCGGGGGTAAATATGCATATCTTATACAAGATGCAAACGGATGTAAAGTTACCCTGATAGGAGAGGTTTTTGCACCTAAAGGCCCATTGATAGCTGCAAGTAGTATAGGTACTATTAATTGTTACGGGGGCACTACTACTATCAACATACTCGCATCAGGCGGTACACCCCCATATACTGGGGAAGGAATTAAAATTGTTTCCGCAGGTCCCTACTCATTTACAGTAACCGATAATAACGGCTGTACTACTGTGGTAGCCGGTAATGCTTCTCAGCCTTCTGCGTTATTAACCACTAAAACAGAAGGAACTATTAATTGTTATGGTGGATCTACTACTGTAACAATATCAGCTTCTGGTGGAACTCCACCTTATTCAGGTACCGGAATAAAAAATGTATTTGCTGGTGCGTATTCTTTTATTGTATCTGATTCAAAAGGATGTACGTCAATAATAACCGGTAATATTTCTCAGCCTGCGGCACCATTATCAGCTACCAAAACTGAAGGAACGATACTTTGTTATGGAGGAACAACCACAGTGAATATTGTGGCTACAGGTGGCACACCACCCTATACAAATGCGGGCGTAAAAACCGTTAGTGCCGGGGTTTATTCTTATACAGTTTCTGATTCAAAAGGTTGTACTACAATAGTCGTTGGTAATATTGCTCAGGCTTCTCTGGCTCCACTTAATTGCTCAACTACTACTACTAATGCAACTTACTGGCATGCAAGCAATGGCACGGCAACAGTAATTGCAACGGGAGGAACAGCACCTTACATATATAGCTGGAATACGAATCCTATGCAAACTACTATAACAGCTACTGGCTTAAATGCAAGGAGTGGAGGTTATACCGTTACTATAACTGATGCTAAAGGTTGCATTAAAACGTGCAATGTTAACATAACAGAACCTGTTTATTCATGTGGAAATTTGAATGAATATACAGATGCTGAGATTGGAGGATGGGGCGCACCACCTAATGGGAATAACATCACTAATACATGGTTGTATCCTTACTTCGCTACAGCATTTCCAAATGGTTTAACCATAGGTATATCTGGAAGGTCTATTAAATTTAATTGTGCTCAGGCTATTACAAATTTCCTGCCTGCATCAGGTACAAACGAGATTCTGCCATCTGGCAATGTAATTAACCCTACCGGAGGTGGTACTCCAACATATGCAACTGCATGTGGAACTGTTAATGGTCTCCAGGTAAAAAATACATTAGCTTCAAAAACCCTGGCGCTTTCATTAAACATTGGTTTTGATGCGGCACTCCCGAATTTTTCCTCGAGTTTCACTGTAACATATGGCGATCTGATTTATACAGCTGCTCCTTTTGCAGGATGGTCAGTTAAACAAATTCTGGATGAAGCCAATAGGTTATTAGGACAAGGGTTGATAAATGGCCAAACGAGCACATACTATTCCAACATGAATACTGTTATTTCTAATATCATTGCAGGTATAAATGAAGTGTGCCCATCAAGCAGTACTGTACTCAGCAGAAGTGCATCCCAATATGGTGAAGATGCATCTGGAACCAACCTTGAAGAACCTATTCAGTTTTTGATTTCACCTGTAATAGCAGTTTTTCCAAATCCGTCAACTGGTGCAGTAAATATTGATGTATCAACTTCTGAAAATGCAGTTGTTTCCATCCATGTGTACGATGTAAAAGGAATTATGGTTAAACAGATTATGAATGCTAAACATCTGCCTAGCGGCAAACAGTCATTTAAAGTAAACTTTGAGAATAAGGGGCCTGGAATATATTATATCAGATGTAACATCAATGGTAAAACAGAAGTAAAGCGATTGATTATTGCTGGCAATTAATTAAAAATTTAATAATTAAGATGGAGGAAAAATCCTCCATCTTTTTAATATTATAGATTCGTTTTATTTTTCAAAAAAATAAGGTTGTAGTCATGCTGTAAGGAAATTTATAATGTATGTTTATCAATTTTAAAGTAATTTCAGTAACACTGATATGATACGATATACCTGTAAATGCATATACTTTAGTTTTCTCTTTATTATTTTAGGTTCAAAAGCATTTTCAAACTATACTGATAGTCTTGTACAACTTCTTGCAGCAAAAATACCCGACACCAGCAGGGTGAATACTCTCAATGCATATAGTAAAACTTTTAACAGTACCAATCCTGATTCTACTGTAAAAATAGCCATGGCTGCCAGGGATCTTGCAGAGAAAATACATTTTAAAAACGGCCTGGCATTGTCGTATAAAAATATGGGGATAGGCTATTATTTGCAGGGAAAATACATTGAAGCTATCAAGAGCTGGCAATCCGCTCTGGATGTATACCAGGCTATGAAAAATAAAGCCGGAGTGGCAAACATGCTGAGTAATCAGGGCAGCGTCTATTATCAGAATGGGGATGATGCAAAGGCACTTGAATTATATCTGCATTCATTGAAACTTTCTGAAGAAATAGGAGATCCTTTGCGCATTGCTACAGCATTGAATAATGTTGGATCCGTGTATCAGAATAAGCCGGCTACTTACAAAAAAGCATTAGAGTATTTTTCAAAAGCCTATCCTTTATGTATCCAGGTTAAGGATGATTATCTGATTGGTACATCAACATCCAACCTTGGTGAAATAAATTTTAACCTGGGTGATTATACTAAAGCGTTGTTTTACCTGAAGCAATCCGTAGAAGCTTATAAAGGCACTGAAGACCTTCCATATCCTTTAAATTTAACCGGCAGGGTGTATACAAAGCAAAAAGAGTATGACAAGGCGATCAGCATACATAAAGAGGCGTTTGAATATTCAAAGAAATTAGATACACGTCTGGATATGACGCAGTCGCTGATTGGACTTGCTCAGGCTTACCAGGCCAAAGGAGATTATGTTCTGGCCATTGATACTTACAAGCAGGCAGTAGACATAGGGATGGAACTGAGAGCTCCTAAAGAATTAAAAGATGCTTACCAGGGTTTATCAGAGTCGTATAAGGAGAAGTCTGATTACTTCAATGGCTATAATTTTCAGAATTTATTATTGAAAATAAAAGATACTATCTATGATATTGACCAGGATAAAAAATTAGGTGGTCTTGATTTTACATTCAGAATGGAAAAGAAAGAATCGGAAATGGCCATACAATCAGAAGAGATCAAAAGACAAAAGCTGGTACGTAATAGTTTCATTGGTGGATTTGCAATTGTACTTTTATTTGCGGCTGTATTCTTCCTGCAAAGGAATAAAATCAGCAAAGAAAAAAAACGGAGCGATGAATTACTCCTGAATATTTTACCGGCAGAAACAGCAGAAGAATTAAAATCGACGGGTACTGCCAAAGCAAAAAGTTTTGATGTTGTCAGTGTTCTATTTACTGATTTCAAAAATTTTACACAGGCAAGTGAAAAACTCAGCCCGGAAGAACTGGTAGCGGAAATTAACCATTGTTACAGTGAGTTCGATAGGATTGTTACAAAATATGGAATTGAAAAAATAAAAACCATAGGGGATTCATATATGTGCGCCGGTGGATTACCCATTACAAATCAAACACATCCGGTTGATGTTGTTTCGGCAGGGCTGGAAATGGTAGAATTTATTGAAATGGAAAAACAAAAGCGTCTGAGTAATGGTCAGCCTTTTTTTGAACTTCGATTAGGTATTCACACGGGTCCGGTAGTGGCAGGTATTGTAGGGATAAAAAAATTCGCATACGATATCTGGGGAGATACCGTAAATACTGCATCTAGAATGGAAAGCAGCGGCGAGATTGGAAAAGTAAATATCAGTGGCAGCACTTACGAATTAGTAAAAGATAAATTTAAATGCATTCACCGGGGTAAAATTGAAGCCAAAAATAAAGGCATGATCGATATGTATTTTGCCGGACGTTTATAAGAATTCCCTGGTTACAACTGCATCTGAGAAACACCATATCTTTGCCGCTATAAAAAAAAATATGAATTTTAAACTTTCCCAGATTCCGGATAGAGTGAAAAAACCCCGTGCACATGGTTTAACTATGGTAATGGACAAAGGCCTCAGCATAAATGAAGCAAAAAATTTTATGAGTGTGGCGCATCCGCATGTGGATATGGTAAAACTCGGTTTCGGAACTGCATTTGTAGCTCCAGATCTAAAAGAAAAACTGGAGGTTTACCGTTCTTTTGATATGCCGGTTTATTTCGGAGGCACTTTATTTGAAGCATTTATTATTAGAAATGAATTTGAAGAATACATAAATGTATGCAGGGAGTTTGGGGTAAGCTTTATGGAAGTGAGTGATGGATCTATTATATATCCGCATGCAGAGAAATGCGGATATATTGAAAAACTTACCAAACATGGAATAGTGCTGAGCGAAGTGGGAAGTAAAGATGCTGCTCATATTATGCCTCCGTATAAATGGATTGAGTTGATGCGTGCAGAACTTGATGCAGGTGCTTCCTACGTTATTGCGGAAGCCCGTGAAGCCGGTAACGTTGGAATTTACAGAGGTACAGGGGAAGTGAGGGAAGGATTGGTTCAGGAAATACTTACACAAATCCCGGCAGAAAAAATTATCTGGGAAGCTCCGCAAAAAGCACAACAATTATATTTCCTGGAGCTTATTGGGTGTAATGTAAATCTGGGAAATATTGCACCAGCCGAAATGATTGCACTGGAAGCTATGCGTATTGGTTTAAGAGGAGATACATTTCATATGTATCTCGATAAAAATATTGCTCAGTGAAAAAATATGGTTTGATTGGATTTCCTTTAAACCATTCTTTCTCCAAAAAATATTTTGAAGATAAATTTGAACGGGAGTGTATTAACTCCCGTTTTGAATTATATCCGATAGCAGATTTAAAATATTTACCGGCACTTCTTAGAGCAGAACCTTTGCTACAAGGCCTTGCCGTTACTATTCCGCATAAAGAAAAAATAATTGATGTATTACAGGAAACTGACCCCGCTGTCTCAATGATTGGAGCTGTTAATTGCATCAAAATTTCCGGCGGAATTTTGAAAGGTTTTAATACAGACGTGATTGGATTTGAAAGATCATTATTCCCATTATTGAAATCATATCATACTCAGGCTTTGATCCTGGGAACGGGTGGCGCTTCGAGGGCAGTGCAATTCGTTTTGAAAAAATTACATATCACTTTTGCGTTGGTAAGTGCATCCGCAAAATCAAATTTATCCTATCAGGATATTAATGAAAGTTACATGAATAAATATTTATTGATCATTAACTGCACTCCGCTTGGTATGTTTCCCGATATAAAAATGAAACCTTCAATTCCTTATCAATTTATAACTAACCGGCATTTATTATTTGATATGGTGTACAATCCGGAGGAAACAGCTTTTCTGCAGGAAGGCAGAAAGCACGATGCTCAAATTAAAAATGGGCTGGAAATGCTGTACATACAGGCAGAAGAAAACTGGCGTATCTGGAATGACTAGCTGATTATTGATTTAAAACGTTCCGGTATTGCCGCAATTTTACTGCTTTCATAATCGTAACAAACCATACTTGTTTTAGCTTTTGCAACCATCACATTATGCACGGTAACCTGGTATACTAATACAAAACTACTGCGCTGCACTTCATCTGCAAAAATTTGAAATGTCAGGTTGTCACCATAAAATGATTCTTTAATAAACTGTACGCAGATATCGCTCATTATTAAACCCACTCCACCTATATTCAATTCCGTAAAACCCATTTGCTGTATCCATTGAACCCTTGCTTCATGAATTAATCCTACCAGTTTATCATTGCCTGTATGATTACCATAATTGATGTCTGTAATTCTTACAGGAAATTTATATTCCCCTAATTTTTTTCCGTTGATGTCAATTTGTAGCCTTCCCATGATATGTGTGTAAAAAAGTCAATAGTTTTTCGGTTGCTTTTTTTCTATGGCTGAATTTGTTTTTTTCATCCATCATCATTTCAGCGAATGTTTTATCACTGCCTTCCGGTATAAAAACAGGATCATATCCAAACCCTTGCTCGCCTCTTGGTGAATCAATGATTTTCCCTTTGCAAATTCCTTCAAACTGGTATTCTACTTTATCAAAGATCAATGAAATTATCATACGGAACTGTGCAGATTTATCTTGCTGATTTGATAATTTTTTCAGCAACCATTCCATATTCTTTTTTGGGTCAGATGGTTCGCCGGCATAACGGGCACTTCTCACTCCGGGTTCTCCGTTCAACGCAAAAACCTCGAGCCCTGTATCTTCACTAAAACAGCATTTCCGCGTATATCGGTATACATATAACGATTTGGCAAAAGCATTTTCTTCGAGAGTAGGATACGGTTCCGGAATGTCTGTATCAATTCCCGCTTCTGACATGGTGATAATATCAATTTGATTGCCTGCCACTTCATTGATCTCGGCTACTTTATTTTTGTTGGTAGTAGCGAACACTAATTGTATCATTTTAAAAAAATATTTTGCAGGTTGCTCCATAACAATTTTTTAGCCGGAACATCTGCTGCTAAGGTTTGTAAAGAAGGTGCAGCCAGAAATTTCTGGTCATTGTATTTCTGCACCTGGAAGTCAGGAAAATGTAAAGGAAATTCCAGCCTTTTTAATTCCACACCAAAAAGAAGGATTACAACGGGTTCAAGTTCCTCCGTAATATCCGAATAGTTAATTCCTTTCCTGTAAATGTTTATAATGGCAATATCCGCTAACGTTAATTTACAGGCATTTAATATACCCGTAAGTAGCTGGAGATCTGAATCATTTATAAAGTTTGCATTCGGTTCATTTACAACTATGAGGATCTTCTTTTGATTGTTGCCTAAAAATGGGATATCGGGCCCATTAAAATTTTTTTTATCTGGTATTTCTATTAGCACATTCCTGTATAACTGCGTTATTAACAGTGGATTAATTTGTAAGTCTTTGAAACTCATTTAAAGGTTATGTTGATGGAATTATTTTTCGTTTCTTTGTTGTAAAATTAAGTATATGATTGCAGCCGCTGAGTTTAATATTACCAAGGTTGAAAGTAGCAAACTGAATGATATCAATCTGGAAAATATTCCTTTTGGAAAATATTTTACCGATCACATGCTGGAAGTGGATTTTGAAGATGGAGAATGGAAAACAGGAGAGATCAAACCATACCAGCCATTGTTATTGGAACCTTCCGTTGCTGCAATTCATTATGGACAGGCAATTTTTGAAGGAGTAAAAGCGTATAAAAATAAAAAGGGCGAGGCTTTCATTTTTCGTCCGCAGGATAATTTCAAACGTTTCAATATTTCTGCAGAAAGAATGCAGATGCCACAGGTTCCGGAAGAAATTTTTATGGAAGGCATGAAGCAATTGCTGGAACTGGATAAGAACTGGATTCCTTCTCAGCCAGATCATTCTTTATATATCCGTCCTTTCATGTTTAGTACAGATGAATTAATTGGTGTACGGCCAAGCGAGAAATATAAATTTATGATCATTCTCAGCCCTACCGGACCTTATTATAACACTCCGATGCGTATTTACGTAGAAGAACAATACGTTCGTGCTGTACCCGGTGGCGTTGGTTATGCTAAAGCAGCGGGCAATTACGGAGCCGCGATGTATGCAACTTCCGAAGCTAAGAAAAAAGGGTACGACCAGGTTTTATGGACCGATGCCTATGAACACAAATATGTACAGGAGTGTGGAACCATGAATGTGTTTTTTATTATTGGTAATACGGCTATTACACCGGATCTGGAGGCAGGAACTATACTGGCAGGTGTAACCAGGGAAAGTACCATCACTCTTTTAAAGGAGATGGGTTTCAATGTGGAGGAGCGTCCTCTAAGCATAGATGATGTGATAGATGCTCATAAAGCAGGTATTTTATATGAAGTGTTTGGAACTGGTACGGCGGCTACTATTTCACTGATAAAAGAACTTAAGTATAAGGATTATGTGATGGAGTTCGATATTGAAAACTGGCAGACAGCTCCCGCGATAAAAGAAAAATTAAATAATATCCGTTATGGTATAGCTGAAGATACACATGGCTGGATGGTAAAAATCTAATAAAAGTTAACGGAAAAAGGCGTTGTAACAGGGAGAATTTCAGGTTTGAGAAAAATTTTCAACATTTCCATATTAATTTTTTTCATTTTAAATGATAATCTCTACCTTTGCCCTCCGAAATTTTAAAGGTCAAATATGCCCACAATTAATCAATTAGTAAGAAAAGGTAGAGAAATCATCAAAGCCAAAAGTAAATCGAGGGCTCTGGACAGTTGTCCGCAGCGTCGTGGTGTTTGCACAAGGGTGTATACAACAACGCCGAAAAAACCCAATTCAGCTTTGCGTAAAGTGGCAAAGGTGAGATTGACAAACAAAATTGAAGTTATCGCATATATTCCGGGTGAAGGACATAACCTGCAAGAGCACTCCATCGTATTGATTCGTGGTGGAAGGGTAAAAGATTTACCGGGTGTACGTTATCACATCGTGAGAGGCAGCCTTGATACGGCGGGTGTAAAAGACCGTAAACAAAGCCGTTCTAAATACGGTACTAAAAGAGAAAAAGCAAAAAAATAATCTGATCGTATAAACGATTGATAAAATCTTAGAACAATGCGTAAAGCACAAGCAAAGAAACTCCCATTAGCTCCTGATCCTAAATTCAATGACACATTGGTTACCCGTTTTGTGAATAACCTGATGTGGGAAGGAAAAAAGAGCAGTGCATTCACCATCTTTTATGATGCGTTGGATAAAGTAGCTAAACAAACCAGTGAGGACGGTTATGAAGTATGGAAAAAAGCTTTAACTAATATCACACCGGGTGTAGAAGTGAGAAGCCGTCGTATTGGCGGTGCAACCTTTCAGATTCCATCTGAAGTTCGTGCAGACAGAAAAGTGTCTTTAAGTATCAAATGGATGGTACGTTACAGCCGCGAAAGAAATGGCAGAAGTATGGCTGATAAATTAGCGAATGAAATTGTTGCAGCAAGCAAAGGCGAAGGTGCATCATTCAAAAAGAAAGAAGATACACACAGAATGGCAGAAGCTAATAAAGCTTTTGCGCACTTTAGAATTTAAATACACGACCAAAACAAATTGCGAACCCTGGCATTATTGCCGGGGTTTTTTATTAGGTCTTATCAACCTGTTAGGTCTTATCAACCTGTTAGGTCTTA
>JBKJSZ010000194.1:0-3704 GCA_046593675.1 Ferruginibacter sp. | reverse complement strand
GCCCCATTCATCTTTGCGGGCAGTCACCCTAAAAACTTCTTCTCCGCGAAGCCATAATGTAGCTTTACCGCAACATTTAGCATTTTCGCATTGGCGATGTGCATCTACAGGTTTGGTAAACCATACACGATTTTTAAAACGGAATGTTTTATCCGTTAAAGCGCCAACTGGACAAACATCAATCATATTTCCGCTAAAGTCGTTGTCAATTGCTTTTGAAATATAAGTAGATATGGCGGCATGATCTCCACGATCTACGATTCCGTGAACGCGTTTATCTGTTATCTGATCAGCTATATAAGTGCAACGATAACAAAGAATACATCTTGTCATGTGCAGTTGAATGTAAGGACCAATATCTTCTCTTTTAAAAGTTCTTCTCGCAAATTTGTAACGGGTTCCTTCTTTGCCATGTTCATAACCCAGATCCTGCAGGTGACATTCGCCTGCCTGATCACAGATCGGGCAATCCAGCGGATGGTTGATTAATAATAATTCCACAACGCCATTCCGGGCATCCGTTACTTTATCGCTTGTAATATTTTTTACGATCATTCCATCCATTACGTTGGTGCGGCAACTGGCAACCAATTTTGGCATCGGGCGAGGGTCAGCCGTTGAACCTGCAGCTACTTCTACAAGGCAGGTCCGGCATTTTCCACCGCTACCTTCCAGTTTACTGTAATAGCACATGGCAGGCGGAGCTACTTCACCCCCGATTTTGCGGGCTGCGTTTAATATGGTTGTACCCGGACTTACTTCCATAGTAATATTGTCAATCGTTACTTTAAAATTTGCGGGTGCTTCTTTTTTTTGTTCTTCTGACATGTTTTATTTGTTTCACGCTAAGACGCTAAGTTTATCGCCAAGACGGGAAGTTTATATATTAATTTCAAATTTCACGATAACAAATGAATCTCTAAAGATTATTTACAAGTCTGTGTATGCCATCTTTCAACAAGGGCACATTGAAATTTATCAATAATCCTAATTTCAAATTTGTAATTCTTAAATAAGTCAACAGTTGTTTATAATGTACTTCTGGCAGTTTCTCGACAAATTTCATTTCAACTATTACCTTATTTTCAATTATTATATCTGGCACAAATCCAATTCCCATATCAATACCTTCATGATAAACTTTTATACCAGTTTGACTAATTACAGGAAGTTGTAGTTTTTCGCATTCATAAATAAAGATCTTCTCATAGACACTTTCAAAAAGACCTGCTCCATATTGCTTATGAATATTAAAGCAAATATTTACAACTTCTTTTGATATTTCATTCTCACTCATCTCATTCCCTTTTTTCTTAATTCAATTGGGAGTTTCAGAGGTTGATTTAAAAACAAACTGCGTTCTTAAAATTCTCAGCGCCTCTGCGTGAAACTACGCCGGTACGTGAATCGGATCTGCATAATGCCTCAATCCATAATTTTCTGTCAAACATTTTTCGGGATTCAGCACATGCCATTCAAATTCATCCCTGAAGTGGCGTATTGCCGCCGCTACAGGCCATGCAGCAGCATCTCCTAGAGGACAAATCGTATTTCCTTCTATTTTCCTTTGAATATCCCAAAGCAAATCTATATCACTGATTTCGCCTTTTCCATCTTCAATTTTCTTTAAAATTTTTTCCATCCAACCCGTTCCTTCACGGCATGGAGAACATTGTCCGCAACTCTCATGGCGATAAAAACGTGCTAAAGTATACGTATGTTTTACTATGCACTGATCTTCATCCAACACAATAAATCCTCCTGAGCCCATCATTGATCCGGTAGCAAATCCACCATCACCCAGGCTCTCATAATTCATCAATCTCTTTTCGCCTTTTGCAGTGGTGAGTAATAAATTAGCCGGTAATATTGGAACAGAAGAACCTCCCGGAATACAGGCTTTTAATTTTTTTCCATTCGGGATGCCGCCACAATATGCATCATTGTATATAAATTCTTCAACGGAAATCGTCATGTCGATTTCATAAATACCGGGCTTATTAATATTACCACAAGCAGAAATGAGTTTTGTTCCCGTTGATTTTCCCACACCAATGGCTGCATAAGCTTCTGCTCCATCATTAATGATAGGCACCACCGCTGCCAGTGTTTCTACATTATTTACCACAGTAGGACAATCCCACAATCCTTTCACAGCAGGAAACGGAGGTTTGATTCTGGGATTACCTCTTTTACCTTCGAGGCTTTCGAGCAAAGCTGTTTCTTCTCCGCAGATATAAGCTCCTGCGCCACGATGCACATACATTTCACAATCGAAACCTGTATTCAGTATATTTTTCCCTAACCAGCCATTTTGTTTTGCTTCATCAATAGCAATTTCTAAAATATCAGTGATCCAGTCATATTCTCCTCTTATGTAGATATAAGATGTATTACTTCCCAAAGCATAAGCAGACACAATCATTCCTTCAATTAAAATATGTGGAATGAATTCCATCAGGTAACGATCCTTGAAAGTTCCTGGTTCGCTTTCATCTGCATTGCAAACAAGATAACGGGGAACGCCTTCCGGTTTTGCTAAAAAGCTCCATTTCATTCCCGTTGGAAAACCGGCTCCACCTCTTCCACGCAACCCACTTTTTTTCACTTCTTCTACAATATCGGCAGGTTGCATTTTCAGCGCTTTCTCCACACTTCTGTAACCACCTTCGCGGCGATACACTTCGTACTGGCGAATGCCCGGAACATGTGCTTTTTCTAATAATAATTTTTTACTCATATAGCAAGGAAGGAAAATTAATATTCCTTTGGTTCTTTATCATGATTAAACATCCAGGCCATGCCGAATTTGTCTGTCAGCATCCCGAATTTTGCACCCCAGAAAGTATCCTGTAAAGGCATGGTTATAGTTGCTCCTTCAGATAATGCCTGGAAAGTTTCCTCAATGGTTTTCTCCTCTGTAAAATTCAAAGACAAGCTTACGGTGTTTCCCTTTTGTACAGGAAACATATCATTGGCATCTGATGCCATCATGGTAAGCAGCCCTGCTTTTAAAACAGTATGCATGATCTTATGTGCATCCTCCGGTTTTGATTCCATGGGTGATTCACCATAAGTTTGTGACATAACGATTTCCCCTTTTAAGGCTTGAGCATAAAATGCCATTGCCTCTGCGGCATTGCCGGGAAAAGTTAAGTAAGGAACGATTGCTTCCATATTAATTTTTTTGAATTTGAATATTTCTGCACTCTTCCACTATGGCATCTACTTTTTCTTTTGTAAGATGTTCTCTGTAGGTTTTTCCTAACTGCATCATCGGGGCATAACCACAGGCACCCAAACATTCTACGGTTTTAAGCGTGAACATTCCATCTGTTGTTGTTTCCCCGATTTTTATATTTAGTTTCTGGCGGATGTATTCAATTATTTCATCGCTGCCGTTTAACATACATGGACCCGTCTGGCAAACTTCAAAAATATATTTACCAACGGGTTTTAAATTATACATGCTGTAAAAACTCGCCACTTCATATACCTCTATCGGTTCAATCTGTAAAAGGCCGGCAACATAATCCATCACAGGTACATCAAGCCAACCATCAAAAGTTTCCTGCGCCATATGCAGAACCGGCAGTAAAGCACTTTTTTGCTTGCCTTCCGGGTAGCGTTGCATTATTCTTTGCACCATGGCCAGTTTATCGTCAGAAAATTTTATCATTCTTTAAATTTCAAATATTTTTTAG